>DASXMK010000359.1:0-1626 GCA_036495705.1 Caulobacteraceae bacterium
CGGCTCGGCCGGATGCGTACTCGCCAACCGCCTGTCCGCCGATCCGAGGCGACGGGTGCTGGTGCTTGAGGCCGGCGGCGATGACAACTGGATCTGGTTCCACGTCCCCGCCGGCTATCTGTTCTCGATCGGCAATCCGCGCGCCGACTGGATGTTCGAGACCGAACCGGTCCCGGGGCTGAACGGACGGGTTCTGCGCTATCCGCGCGGCAAGGTCATCGGCGGCTGTTCGGCGATCAACGCCATGATCTACATGCGCGGCCAGGCCGCCGACTATGACGGCTGGCGCCAGCTCGGCCTGACCGGTTGGGGATGGGACGACCTCGCCCCCCTGTTCATGGCCCAGGAGGACCACATCGCCCCGCCGGGCCCGCTGCACGCTCGCGGCGGCGAATGGCGGGTCGAGCCGGCGCGCATGCGCTGGCAGGTGCTGGACGCGTTCGCCCAGGCCGCGGCCCTGGAAGGCATTCCGGCGGTCGCCGACTTCAACGGCGGCGATAATTTCGGCGTCGGCTATTTCCAGGTCAACCAGAAAGCCGGCCGGCGCTGGAGCGCGGCCCGCGGCTTCCTCAAGCCGGCCCTGCGTCGGCCCAACCTGACCTTGCGGACCGGGGTCCACGTAACCGGCATCCTCATCGAGGACGGCCGGGCGGTCGGCGTCGCCTGGCGCGCGGACGGGGCTGAGGTCTCCGCAAAGGCGCAGGGCGAGGTGGTGTTGGCCGCCGGCGCGGTGGCCACGCCGCAGATCCTGGAGCTCTCGGGCCTCGGCGATGGCGAGCGGCTCGCCGCCCTCGGCGTCCCGGTGCGCCGCCACCTGCCCGGCGTGGGCGAGAACCTGCAGGATCACCTGCAGATCCGCCCCTTCTACAAAGTGAGCGGCGTGGCCACCATGAACCGGCTCTACGCCTCGGTCTGGCGCCGGCCGCTGATGGCGCTGGAATATGCCCTCACCCGGCGCGGGCCGATGTCCATGGCCCCCTCGCAGATGGGCGCCTTCGCCCGTTCTTCCCCCGAATTCGCCACGCCCAATCTCGAATTCCACGTCCAGCCTTTGTCTCTGGACGCATTCGGCGAGCCCCTGCACCGCTTTGGGGCCATCACCATCAGTGTCGCCAATCTGCGCCCGACCAGTCGCGGCGCCGCGCACGCCGCCAGCCCCGATCCTTTGGCGGCGCCGAAGATCCAGCCCAATTATCTGGCCACGGCCGACGACCAGCGCGTGGCCGTCGATTCCCTGCGCCTGGTGCGGCGCATCGTCGCTCAGCCGCCGCTGCAGCGTTTCGCGCCCGAGGAGTATCGCCCCGGCCCGGCGGCTCAATCGGATGAGGATCTGCTTGTGGCCGCACGCGCGCTCGGCACGACCATCTTCCATCCCGTGGGGACGGCCAGGATGGGAACCGAAGACGACTTCGGCGCGGTCGTCGACGCCCGTCTGCGGGTGCGGGGCGTGGACCGTCTGCGCATAGCCGACGCCTCGGTCATGCCCCGCATCGTCTCGGGCAACACCAATTCTCCTACCCTGGTGATCGCCGAAAAGGCGGCCCGAATGATCTTGGAGGCGTGAGGCGCGGTTCGCTGTGATCCTCCCCCGATTTCGGGGGAGGGGGAGATGGTGAAGTGGTGGAG
>DASXMK010000360.1:0-3778 GCA_036495705.1 Caulobacteraceae bacterium
CAGCGCCATACCCGGCGCAGCGGCCTCACCGACCCGTGGGAGCCGATCTATGCACGCCAGGCGGCCAACGGGACCGTGCGACTGGGCCTGCGATCACCGGCGCGCACGCCAACAGCCGGGGTTTCGTCCACGGCGGGCTGATATCGGCCATGGCCGACAATGCGATGGGCCTTAGCTGCGGCGAGAGCCTGCGCGCCTCCGGCGTCGAGATTTCAGGGCTGCTGACCGTGAGTCTCTGCGTCGATTTCACCGGCGTCGCCAAGGTCGGCCAGTGGCTGGAAATTCGGCCCGAAGTGATCCGGGCCGGCAAGACACTGTGCTTCGCCAGCGCCTTGGTCATGGCCGACGAAGCCGTTTGCGCCCGCGCCAGCGCGGTGTTCAAGCCGGTCAGCTCGGCGCCCCCTCAAGTTTCCAGTCCTCCGATTGACTTGCCGCCCGGCCCGGCGTAGCTAGCCCCCCTTCGAAAACCCCGCGACAGACCGAACTCGAATGATTTTTGCCGCACCCATCAACCTGCTTTCGCCGAAGGTGACGCCCGATGGCGTCGGCCCGGCGTTGGCTGCTCGCGAGGAGAACTCCGCCTAGGATTCCACCCGGAAACCTTTCGCTTTTCACCCCTCCCGAGCCGAAGACGCGCTCCGGAGGGGTTTTTTGATTCTCCCCCCTCGATTCGGCGCCCGCTTTCGGTTCGGTGATCCACCCGAAGGCTCACGACCGTGACGCAAGTGATCGAAAGACCGATGCTCAGGCCGGCGCGCCGTTCGGCGCACGCGCGGCCGTGGCTGGCCGAGGCGCGGGCGATCGCCATCTTGGCCGGGCCGCTGATTGTCACCCAGTTGGCGCAGATGGCGGTAATGACCACCGACGTCATCCTGCTGGGTCGGTTCAGCCGCACGGCCCTGGCCGCCGCGGCGATCGGCAACACCCTGTTCTATTGCGCCTGGCTGATCGGCGGCGGCCCGGCGCTGGCCGTCGCCCCGATGATCGCCCAGCTCCTCGGTCTCGACCCTGAGGACAAGGAAGGGGTGCGGGCCTGCGCGCGCATGGGCCTGTGGGCGTCCCTGACCATCTCGATCCCGATGGTGGTGGTGCTGTGGCAGGCGCAGTGGATCCTCCTGGCTCTGCACCAGGATCCGATCCTGGCCGAGAACGCTGGCAAGTTCCTGCGCATGGTCTCGCTTGAGCTGCCCTTTGCACTGGGATTCCAGGTCGTGCGCGGGTTCACCACAGCGGTGGGCCGGCCGCGGGCCGGGATGTGGGTCATGGCGGCCACCATCGGCTTCAATGGTCTGGTCGGCTGGACCCTGATCTTCGGTCACTTCGGCGCCCCACGGCTGGGCATCGTCGGCTCCGGCCTGGCGACCGCCCTGTCCGGCTTGTTCAGTTTCTCGGCCCTGGTGATTGTCGTCCAGACCGACAAGGTCATGCGCGGCTATCGCCTGTTCCAGCACTTCGGCCAGCGGGCCTCCGACAAGCTCGCCGAGGTGTTCCGCCTGGGCTTGCCGATCGGCCTGACCCTGATCTTCGAGGCCATGCTTTTCAACGTCATGACCCTGGTCATGGGGACGTTCGGGGTGGTGTCCTTGGCGGCGCATCAGATCGCCCTCAATGTCGCCTCGATCACCTTCATGGTTCCCCTTGGCCTGGGCATGGCCTCGACCGTGCGCGTCGGCTTGGCCGCTGGCGCGGGCGACGATCATGGCGTCCGGCGGGCCGGCTTGACCGCCATGGCCATGGGCGTGGGCTTCATCACCTTGTGCGGCGCGGCGATGGCCTTGTTCGGGCGGCCGATCGCCCAGCTCTACGTCGGCGGCCGGGCGAGCCAGGACCTGGCGGTCATCGCCATGGCGGCGCTGTTTCTCAAGGTGGCAGCGGCCTTCCAGGTGTTCGACGCCCTGCAGGTCGTCGCCGCCCAATCGCTGCGCGGTCTCAAGGACGCGCACGCGCCGATGTTCATCGCCGGCGGGGCCTATTGGCTGGCCGGGGCCCCGGCCTGCCTGTTGCTGGCCTATCCGTTCGGTCTGGCCGGCTTCGGCGTCTGGATCGGCCTGGCCATCGGCCTAGCGGTGGCGGCGATCGCGCTCTTCACCCGCTTCGCGCTTTTGACGCGGGCGAAGGGCGCGCTCTGAGCGGGGGCGTTGTCGGCACGGCCTGTTAGGCGGCTCAGACGGGGAACAGGGTCTCGAAGTTGCGGCGGTAGAACCGGTCCCTGACTTCGTCGTCCAGACCGGCAAAGCTGTTCTCGAAGCGCTCGATGGGGTTCCGGGTCCCCTCGGGATGTGGGAAGTCGGAGGAAAACATGAACAGCTCCGCCCCGCCTTCGCGGATGATAGCCCCGGCGTCCTCGGTGGCGTAGGGCGTGAAGCGGACGGCGCGGCGGATGAACTCCGACGGTGGGGCCGGGAGGCTGGCCACAACCGGATCGGTCTTGCGCCAGCCCTTCCAGGCCTGGTCCATTCGACGCAGGAAATCGGGAACCCATCCGGCGCCCAACTCGATGACCCCACCGCGCAGCTTCGGGAAGCGCTCGAACACGCCGTCGAGCGCTAGGGCGCACAGGAAATTCTGCGGCGCGAATGACAGCGCGAAATAGTCCTTGGCGCGGAGGTTCTCGCCACCGCCCAGCCAGTCCTTCGGCCGTGGGTGTCCGTTCTTGTGATAGGCGGGCGGCAGCATGGGCGAGGCCGCGCCCACATGCAGGACGAACGGAACACCCGCCTCGCCGAGCCGGCCCCAGAACGGATCAAGATCGGGGTGACCCGGCGAACGCTCGCCGGCCGGGGCGGCCGGAACCCACAGGGCCCCGCACCCGGCTTCGATGGCCAGGTTGGCCTCGGCGAGGGCGCGCTCGGGATCGTCCAGCGGGACCACGCCAACCCCGATCAGACGTCGGTCGTGCGAGCAGAAATCGGCCATGGCGCGGTTGAGGGCCCGCGCCCCGCCGTACTTCACGTCCGGGTCTGGCGAGGGAAGGAACTGCGAGCCGGCGAAGGTGGTGAACACCAACTGGCGGGCGAAACCGAGGTCGTCCAGGGCCTTGGCGCGTTCGTCGGGGTCGGTGGCGCCATAGGCCGCCCAGCCCTTGGGTCCGGCGACGACGTCGGTGGCGATCTCGGCCGTGGCGGCGGCGTCCTTTTGTCGCTCGAGCGCCCGGGCGATCGCTTTTTCGGCCCCGGAACCGCCGGCCTCGAGCCGCATGCTCCCGAGCCGATCCTTGACCGCCGGCTCGGCATGCCGCGCAAGCCAATCCAGGCTTTCCATGATGTGACTGTCGGCGTCATTGATGACGCGCCCGCTGGCGTAAGCCATCTTTGCTTCTCCCTTGGGACGCTCGGCAAGGTAATCGTCCCGACCCGGCCGCTCAACGGCCTTTGGCAATTCCGCGGACTCTAAACCTCCAATCCCAGCCGCTCGAACTGGGCCTGCGGCGCCTGCACGTTCTTCAGCGCCGCCGTCAGCCGGGCGACCGCGGCGGATTCGCGCGCGCCGCCGGCGAGATTGGCATCCTCGGTCGGGTCCTCGGCCAGGTCGAACAACTGGTGACCGATGAACCGGCTGGCGGCCCAATAGGGCACGGCGTCGCCCGCCTCCCAGATCTGGCGAAGCACCGGGACATCGCTGCCTGGCATCCGCGAAAGGGTCGCGCGGTCATCGGGCAGGGGCAGCTCCCTGGCCAGCGGCAGCACGTGGGTGGGCATGGTCGACCAGCGGTTCGAATACATGGCCAGAGGCGCATTGGGCCCGACCGGCGCCCGGGCGTATTTCAGATCGGGCTCAA
>DASXMK010000361.1:0-9848 GCA_036495705.1 Caulobacteraceae bacterium
CCCTGGTCTCGGCGGTCGCCAACGCCGGCGCGCTCGGCTTCATCACCGCTCTCACCCAGCCGACACCGGAGGACTTGACCAAGGAGATCGCCCGCTGCCGCGACTGGACCGACAAGCCGTTCGGCGTGAACCTGACCATCCTGCCGGCGATCAAGCCGCCGCCTTATGCCGAATATCGCCAGGCGATCATCGAGGCGGGGATCAAGATCGTCGAGACGGCCGGCTACAAGCCGCAGGAACACATCGACGAATTCCACAAGCACGGCATCAAGGTGATCCACAAATGCACCTCGGTCCGCCATGCCCTTTCGGCCGAACGCATGGGCGCGGACGCCATTTCCATCGACGGTTTCGAATGCGCCGGCCACCCGGGCGAGGATGATGTCCCTGGCCTGATCCTGATCCCGGCCGCGGCCGACAAGGTGAAGATCCCGATGATCGCTTCGGGCGGTTTCGGCGACGCCCGCGGGCTGGTGGCCGCCCTGGCGCTTGGCGCTGACGGCATCAACATGGGCACGCGGTTCATGGCCACGAAGGAATCGCCGATCCATGAGAACGTGAAGCAGCAGATGGTCGAGAACGACGAGCGCGCCACCGACCTCATTTTCCGCACCATGCGTAACACCGCCCGCGTGGCCAAAAACGCGATCAGCCAGCAGGTGGTCGAGCTCGAACGCGGTGGGGCCAAGTTTGAGGACGTGCGCGAACTGGTGGCCGGCGCCCGCGGCAAGGTCGTCTATGAGACCGGCGATCCGGACCACGGAATCTGGTCCGCCGGCATGATCCAGGGCCTCATCCACGACATCCCCAGCTGCGCCGAACTGGTGGGCCGGATCGTCTCCGAAGCCGAGGAGATTATCCACGGGCGGCTGGCGGGTATGGTGCGCGCGCGCCAGGCGGTGGCCGCGGAGCAGCGCTCAGACGAGTGTCGCCAGAGCGGCGGCGATCTCGTCCACGGCCTCGGCGGTCGTCGCCCATGAGCACATGAAGCGCACCGACCCGTCGATGACGCGATAGACGAACCACCCGGCCGCGTGCAGGCGCTCGAGGCGGGCCTCGTCGATCTCCATGAACACACTGTTGGCCTCCACCGGATGGGCCAGGGGAAAGCGCGCCTGACTGGCCAGGCGCGCCGCCATGGCGTTGGCGTGCGCCGCCCGCGCTTTCCAGGCGCCGTTTTCCAGCATGCCGATCCACGGCGCGGCCAGGAACCTGGCCTTGGAAACCAGCTGGCCGCCATGCTTCAGGCGCGCGCCGAAGCGGCGCCGCATCGCCGAATCGATAAGCACGATGGCCTCGGTCGGCGTCGCCCCGGCCTTGGTCCCGCCGAGGATCACCACATCGGCACCGGCTTTGCCCAACATCGTGAGGTCGAAACCGGCCGCAGCGGCGTTGGCCAGACGCGCGCCGTCCACCTGGACCCTGACATCCTGTTCCTGGGCGGCGGCGAACAGGGCCGCCAGGTCGGGTTCGCGATAGATCGTCCCGTATTCGGTGGCGTTGGTGAAGCTCGCCGCCGCCGGCGACTGCCAGTGCGGATCATCGGGCCGGGCCAGGGTCTTTGCGAAGGCCGTCGGATCGATCCGACCGGAAGGCCCGCCGACGGGTATGATCCCCAGCCCGGCCCCGAACAGCCCCGGGGCGCCGGTCTCGTCGGTGGCTACATGCGAATGCCTGTGCGCGATCACCGCCTCGTGCGGCGCGACGAGCGCCGCCAGGGTCAGGGCGTTGGCGGCGGTTCCAGACGATACGAAACGCACTTCGGCGTCCACATCCAGCAGTGCGCGGATGAGCTCGCCGGCGCGGGCGCAGACCGCGTCGTCGCCATAGGCGGCGGCGAAGCCGCCATTGAAGCGGTTTAAGGCCTCGAGGACCCGGGCATGACGCCGGCGACATTGTCCGAGGCGAAGTCGTGGCGCACGACCGCTAGCCGGCCGCGGTCGAGAGAATGTCGCAGAAGGTGCTGAGGTCGACATTGCCGC
Source organism: Caulobacteraceae bacterium (assembly GCA_036495705.1). GTDB lineage: Bacteria > Pseudomonadota > Alphaproteobacteria > Caulobacterales > Caulobacteraceae > Acaudatibacter. The sequence goes on from DASXMK010000361.1 coordinate 1,983, forward strand.
CGGAAACGATGGCCACGATCGGGCCGGTCCCTGCTCGCCCGCTCATGGCTGCGGCCAGGGCTAGGGCGCCGGCGCCCTCGGAAACTACCCGCGCCTTCTCGGCCATCAGCCGCATGGCCCGGCGGGTCTCATCCAGGGTGACGACGATGCTGCCTTCAACCAGCGGTTTCATCCGCTCCCACATGCGTGGAAACAGGCTCTGGCCGCCCGCCCCGTCGATGAACGAAGCCTGCCACTCGGGAAACGGCTGCGCGGAGCCGGCGGCGAACGATCGCGCCGCCGGGGCGGCGGTTTCAGGTTCCGCGCCCCATACTCGCACGTTCGGCCGCAAGGCCTTGATGGCGCTGGCGACCCCGACGATCAGCCCGCCACCGCCGACCGCGCCGATCACGGCGGCCACGTCCGGCGCATCCTCCAGGATCTCCAGGCCCATGACCCCGTGCCCGGCGATGAAATTGTGATCGTCGAACGGGTGCACAAAGGTCCCCTCGACGCCGGCGTAAGTGCGCTCCTCCAGGGCCTTCCAGGCCACCGCATAGGGCACGGGAACTAGCCTGGCGCCCAGGGCCCGCATCCGTTCGAGCTTGGCCAAGGGCGCGGTCTCGATGACCACCACGGTGCACGGAACGCCGACACTCCGGGCGGCGTAAGCGACGCCCTGGCCGGCGTTGCCGGCGCTGATCGTCCATACGCCGCGGGCCCGCTCATCCTTCGAGAGCAGGCTCACCGCGTTGACAGCCCCGCGCAGTTTATAGGCGTTGGTCGGCTGCAGGTTCTCGAGCTTGAGGCGGATGTCGGGCTGGCCGGGCCCAAGATCGAGGCGCACCAGCGGGGTGCGCAGGATGGTCCCGGCGATGCGGCGCCGCGCGGCCTCGATCTCGGCCAGGGTGACCGGGCGAACCGCCTCCAAGGTCGCGGTCACGACCTTGCCAGATCCCGGGCCCAGGCGCGCACATCGTCGACGAACAGGTCCGGCTCCTCCATGGCCGCGAAATGACCGCCGCGCGGCGGCTCGGTCCAACGGGTGATGTTGTATGCCCGCTCGGCCCAGCTTCTGGGCGGCGGCGGCAGGATGGTCTCGCCCGGAAAATTGGCGAAAGCGGTCGGGGTTTCGCAGCGCTGGCCCTCGGCGAGGGCGACGCCGCCGCCTTCCATCAGGGCGCGATAGTACCAGGCCCCGGTAGTGAAGCTTCCAGTCATCACATAGATCATCACGTTGGTCAGCAGCTGGTCGCGGGTGAACACCGTCTCGAACGGCTTCTCCCGGCGGTCGCTCCAGTCATAGAAGCGTTCGATGATCCAGGCCGCCTGACCCACCGGATTGCCGGCTCCGAGCCAGGCCACCGACTGCGGCTTGGACGCCTGCAGCCGGAAATAGGCTCCGAGCATGTCCATGGAGACGGCCGACCGCGCCAGCCAGGCCTTTTCCTCCTCGGTGGTCGGCCCGCCGCCGGCGCGCAAGCCGAGCATGTTGAGGTGGATCGCCGGAACCCGGTCCGGGAAATCGAGGCCAAGGCAGGAGGTGACCAGCGAGCCCCAATCGCCGCCCTGGGCGAGATAGGTCTCATAGCCCAGCCCTTCGGTCATCAGGGTGTTGAACAGGCGCGCCGTGGCCCGCTGGCCAAACGGCCGTTCAGGCTTGGACGAAAACCCGAAGCCGGGCAGGGAGGGAATGACCAGGTCGAAGGCGTCGGCCGCCTGGCCGCCGTGGCGCGAAGGCCAAGCCAGCTTCTCGATGGCGCCCCAGAACTCATAATGGCTACCCGGCCAGCCGTGGCTGATCAGCAGCGGTCGCCGGCCGCCGGCTTCCCCGACCACGTGCACGAAATGCAGGTCGAAGTCCTCGACCCGGGCGGTGAACTGCGGGAAGCGATTGAGATCGGCCACGGCCACGCGCCAGTCGAAACCGTCTGTCCAGTAGTCGCAAAGGCCCTTCAGGAACGCGCCGTCGCAGCCATAGGCCCAGCCATCGGGGACCACTGGCGCCGGCGGCCAGGGATAGTCGCGCACCCAGGCCAGCACCGCGGCGACCCCGGCCTCGTCCCAGTCGACGGTGAACGGCGTGATCTCGACCATGTGCTGATCCCCTGCGCGCCGGGGCACTCACCGCCTGCCGCGGCGGCCGTCAAGCCGAAACCGGTTGGGTGATGTTGGCTTTGGCCAGGGCCGCGGTCAGTCCGGCGATCAAGGTTTGCGCGTCCAGCGGCGGCCGCAGCAGTCCAGACAGCTGCAGCATGATCGGCCCATGCAGCGCCGCCCAGTAGAGGTGGCCGACATAGTCCGCATCGCCCGCGAACAGGCCCTCGGCGGCGAGGTCCTCGAGGTGCGCGGTCATGGTGGCGTGCGAACGCTCGGCGGCGCGCACGAAGTCCGGATAGTCGCCCTCGCTCGGCTGGCGAACATCGAACATCAGCTTGTAGGCCTCGGGGTTTTCCAGGGCGAAGCGGACATAGGCCGCGCCAATGGCGTTGGACCGGGCCTCCGGGTCGGGGGCAGGCGCGGCGCGGGCGTTCTCCAGCGCCTCGGCGTGGCGATCGAAAGCGCGGGCGCGGACCGCCGCCAAAATGGCGTCCTTGTCCTTGAAGTATCGGTACGGGGTCATGGTGCTGACTCCCAGCGCCGAGGCGATCTGGCGGATGGTGACCGCGTCGGTCCCATGCTGGGCGAAGAGGTGCTCGGCGGCGTCGCACAAACGTTCGCGAAACTGCTCGACGTCATCGGGAGTCAGGATCTTGGGCAAGGCGCGCGCCGATTCGAAAAATATCGCTTGCGGCAGGTTAGCTTTTACGTCATAAATTTACAACGTAATTCTATCGAGGAGACGGATCATGGACGGCTCGCAGACCATCAACCCCTATCTGGCCGGCAATTTCGCCCCGGTGGGCGACGAGGCTGACTTCGCGCTGACGGTGACCGGCGAGATCCCTTCCGACTTGGCCGGCGTGCTCTATCGCAACGGGCCGAACCCACAGTTCGCGCCACGCGACGAGCACCATTGGTTCGCCGGCGATGGCATGATCCACGGCTTCTTCATCGAGAACGGCCAGGTCCGCTACCGCAACCGCTATGTGCGCACGCCCAAGTGGCGGGCGGAGAACGCCGCCGGCAAGGCCCTGTTCGGAACCTTCGGCAACCCCATGACCAGCGATCCGTCGGTGATCGGCCAGGACGGCGGCGTCGCCAACACCAACATCGTCTGGCATGCCGGCCGGCTCCTGGCCCTGGAAGAGGGCCATATGCCCACCGAGATGGATCCCGCCAGCCTGGAAACGCGCGGCTACGCCCAGTCCTATCGCGGCAATGTCACCGCCCATCCCAAGATCGACCCGGAGACCGGCGAGATGGTGTGGTTTGCCTATTCGGCCGGCGAGGCGCCGTTGAACGCCACCGTCGCCTATGGGGTGACCAGTGCTGCCGGCGAGGTGCTGCGGCGCGACGACTTTGAAGCCCCGTACATGAGCATGGTGCATGATTTCCTGGTCACCCGCCGCCATGTGCTGTTCCCGATCCTGCCCTTGAGCGGCAGCCTCGAGCGGGCCATGCGCGGCGGTCCGGCCTTCGCCTGGGAGCCGGACAAGGGCGCCTTCGTCGGGGTCATGGCCCGGGACGCCGGAGTCGAGACCATCCGATGGTTCGAGACCGAGCCCTGTTACGTCTTCCACCCGATGAACGCCTGGGAGGAAGGCGCGAAAATCATCGCCGACGTCATGGAATATCCGTCCGCGCCGCTGTTCCCCAATGCCGACGGCAGCCGCCGGGGCGATGTCTTCGCGCGCCTCGTCCGCTGGACGATGGACCTGGCCGACGCCTCCAACGTCATCAAGCGCGAGCCTTTGGACGACATGGCCGGCGAGTTCCCGAGGTTCGATGAACGCCGGGCCGGCCTGGCCTATCGCCACGGCTGGTTCGCCGCCACCACCCAGCGGCCGGGCGAAATCCGCTTCGACGCCATCGCCCACATCGATCTGGCCACCGGCAGGCGCACAGGTTTCGAGTTCGCCCACGGCGATGTGACCAGCGAGCCGATATTCGTTCCGCGTTCGGCCGACGCCGGCGAAGGCGACGGCTACCTGTTGAGCGTGGTCTATCGCGGCGAAACCGACCGCAGCGACCTGGTGGTCTTCGACACCGCCGATCTTACCGCCGGTCCGGTGGCCACAGCTCGCGTCCCGCGCCGGGTGCCGTTCGGTTTCCACGGCAACTGGCGACCGCTCTGAAGGCCCAGCCCCTCCGCGCTTGCCAGCGCCCGCGCTTTGTTGTGAGAGGAAGCGGAGCAAGGAACGCGAGGAGGGGCCATGGCGCCGATCGAAGTGAAGGACCTGGACGGGCTGGTCGGCCAAGAAGTCGGGGTCTCCGACTGGCTGCAGGTCACCCAGGAGCGGGTCAATGAGTTCGCCGACGCCACCGGCGATCACCAGTGGATCCACGTCGATGTCGAGCGCGCCACGCGCGAGATGGGCGGGCCCATCGCCCACGGCTATCTGACCCTGTCGCTGATCCCGCACCTGTCGGCCGGACTCCTGCCGGTCAAAGGCGTCACACGCGGCATCAACTACGGTTCGGACAAGGTGCGCTTTACCAATATGGTGCGGGTGGGCAAGCGCGTGCGCCTGCGCCAGAAACTGCTGGGCGTGGAGCCGAAGTCCGGCGGGTTTCAGCTCCGCAGCCAGTGCACCGTGGAAATCGAAGGCGAAGAGCGCCCGGCCTGCGTCGCCGAGACCCTGTCGCTGATTTTCACCTAGGTCGGGCAGTCCCCTCGCGGGCGGCCGCGGTGTTGGACTCGTAAGAACCGGCCGCCACCGCCCGAGTGCGCGTCGCGCCAGCGGGCGAATCCAGCAGGCTCAGGGTGTCGCGGATGAACTGCGCCTGGGTGACGATGCCGATGCCGAGGTTCTGATCGCCCTTTTCCACCTGCTGGGTGAGCAGGCCGGCGATGAAGTGGGCCTTCTGGTCGTCGGGGACGCCGGGCGTCTGGGTCTCGTCCAGCCACACCGGCCCGCCGGAATTGCCGGGGAACACGCGGAAATCGAGCAGGAAGGTCGGATAGGCCGCCGACGGCCCGATCGGATATGAGGCGACGCGCCCGGAGCGCAGGATCGGGAATCCAGCCGGGTTGGCCGACAGCCCCTGGGGAAAGCCCAGAGTCATCATCTCTTCACCGGGGCTCAGCTGGTACTTGGCCAAGGTGTCGTCGCCGGCCAGCCAGGACAGCGGAATGGCCGCCCTGGCGAAGGCTGGCGGGGCCGAGATCACGATCGCGGCCACGTCGCGGCTGGGATTGCGCGTCCAGAGCGGCCGGCCGCCGACGCGGATCGGCACCTTCTGTGGCGCAAAACTCCAGTTCCCGTCCGGCCCCTGGATGCGATACCCGATCGTCGCTTCATCGCCGGACATGCCTTCGAAGACGTGGTCGGCTGTCACCAGCACCACCCGCGGGCGCCCGTCCGGGGTCGGGTCCGATATCAGAAAGCCTGTGGCCACCGTGCGCGTGCCGTTGCCGACAGGCTGCTCGAGCTGCACCGTCGCCGACATCAAGTCGACGGCCATATCCGCAATCATAATCGCCCCCTGCTACGCACACCCGACTCAAAGACACCCCATTTGACCAGAGCCGCCGGGGCGCACAAGCTGACACTATGCCTCACCTGCGCTTGGCCGGTAGGCGAAATAATGGCGATGACGGATCAACATCGGGTCGTTCTGATCACCGGCGCGTCATCGGGCCTCGGCGAAGCCTTCGCTAAGGCCTATGCGGCCCGGGGCCACGACCTGGTGCTGGTGGCGCGCCGGCTGGGCCGCCTGGAGGCGCTGAGCGCGCAATTGCAGGCCGCCCACGGGGTGAAGGCCTTGCCGTTGCAGGTCGACCTGGCGGTGTTCGGCGCCGAGACCACGGTGATGGAGGCCGTGGCGGAGCATGGCCTGACCACCGACGTCCTGGTCAACAACGCCGGTTTTTCCATTCCCCAGAGCTTCGCCGCCGTGCCGTGGGCGGCCCAGCGCGCCTTCCTGATGACCCTGGTGGTCAGCGCCTGCGGCCTGGCGCACGGGGTGCTGCCGGCGATGGTGGACCGCCGGAGGGGGGCGATCATCAACGTCGCCTCCCTGGCCGGTTTTGCGCCAGGCGCGGCCGGCCACACCCTCTATCCAGGGGCCAAGAGCCTGGCCATCAAGTTCTCGGAGGCCCTTGACGCCGAATACCGCGGCTCGGGGATCAGGGTGACGGCGGTGTGCCCGGGTTTCACGCGCACCGAGTTCGCCCAGGCCAACGGCACCCAGGCGATCATGGACGCCTCGCCCCGGCTGTTCTTCCAGACCCCCGAAGCAGTGGTGAAGGCCGCCATCGAGGGTAACGATCGGGGAAAGGTGGTGGTCGTGCCCGGCTGGCATAACCAGCTCGCCGCCGCGTTGCTGCATTATCTGCCGCAATCCCTGGTCAGGGCCGTTATCCTGGCCGGCTCGGCCAAGTATCATCTGGACCACTGAAGACGGGGAGGGCCAGGCGTGTCATCGCACTTCGACGTGGTCGTCATCGGCTCGGGCGCTGGCGGCGCGACCCTGGCCCAGCGGCTGGCCCCGACCGGAAAGTCGATCCTGATCCTGGAGCGCGGCGAGCACCTCCCCCGGGAGGCGCAAAACTGGGATCCGCGCGCGGTGTTCATCGAGCACCGCTACCGCACCCAGGACCGGTGGTTCGATCGCAATGGCCACCCGTTCACGCCCAACAGCTATTACTGGGTCGGGGGTAATACGACCTTCTATGGCGCGGCGCTGATGCGGCTGCGTGGCCGGGATTTCGAGGAGATTCAGCACGCGGGCGGGGTCTCTCCCGCCTGGCCGATCCGCCTGGCCGATCTTACCCCTTACTATGATGAGGCCGAGCGTCTGTGGCAGGTGCATGGGACCAGGGGCGAGGACCCGACCGAGAACGGCGATGAGCCGCCCTATGCCTATCCGGCGGTGTCGAACGATCCAGACATCGCCCGCCTCAAGACCCACTGGGAGAATGCTGGCTGGCGGCCGTTTTCCCTGCCGCTCGGCGTCAAGTTGGACGAGGCCCATCCCGTCACTTCGACCTGCATCCGGTGCAAGACTTGTGGCGGCTATCCCTGTCTGCTGCGCGCCAAGTGCGACGCGCGCAGCCTGGCGATAGAACCGCTGATCTCCGCGCCCAATGTCACCCTGCTGACCGGCCGCAAGGTCGTGCGCCTGGAGACCGACGCTGGCGGTGGGACGGTGAAGACTGTTGTCTGCGAGACCGAGCATGGCCAGGAGCGCTGGAGCGGGGACATTGTTGTCGTGGCCGCCGGCGCGGCCAATACGGCCGCCCTGCTGCTGGCCTCTGCCTCGCCCGCCCATCCGCAGGGCCTGGCCAACAGTTCCGACCAGGTGGGGCGCAACTATATGTTCCACACCCTCACCGCCATGCTCTCGATCTCGCCGCGCAAGGTGGAGGTGAATTTCCCCAAAACCCTGGCCGTCAACGACTTCTATTTCGGCGATCCTGGCGGCGGATTCGACAAGCCCATGGGTCACATCCAGCTCTTGGAATACATGCTCGGCCAGACCCTGGAGGGCGAGGTCTCCGACTGGCTGCCACCGGCGCTGGTTCCCCCGGGACTGGCCGGAGCGGTGGCCGAGCGGCTGCTGTCGATGCTGGTGATCTCCGAAGACCTGCCATTGGCCGACAACCGCATCCGCCTGGGTTCGGACGGGCGCATCATCCTGGAATATCAACACAACAATCTCGAGGGCCACGAGCGGCTGGTCGCCAGGTTGCAGGCCTCACTGGACGGTTTTGCCGACCAGGCCCACGCCCTGTCGCAACACCGCATGGAGCTGCATTCCTTGTTGCCGCTCTATGGCACG
>DASXMK010000362.1:0-7349 GCA_036495705.1 Caulobacteraceae bacterium
ATCTTCATGGCGAAGCCCTTCGAAACTAAGGATCCAGCGTAACCGAAATCGGCCCGGCTCCAAGACCTTAGGCGGCGAGGTCCGAGCGCCTGGCGATCGGCGCAGGCTGCAGAATCGGGATCGTGCGCGCTCGGGCCCGCACCGCCTTGGGGACGACGGCGAAGGTCTGTTTGATCGCCTCCATCAGGATCAGGCCGGCGAACGGCCGCCAGAATCGCGCCCCAACCCGCTCGAATGGCTCGGCCCAGCGGTGCGCGCCTTTCAGCGGCGGCGCGTACAGGGCTCGTGTCCAGCCGACCGGTTCGAGGTCGGCTTCGCGCAGCAGGCGCTCCAGTTGGCGGCGGCTGAACGGCCGCCCATGGCCAAAAGGGGTGCCCTCGGCGTTGGCCCACAGGCCGCGGCGGGCCGTCACCACCACGATCAGTCGCCCGCTCGGAGCCAGGACCCGCCCGACCTCACGCAGCAGAGCCAGGGGGTTGTCGCTCTCCTCGAGCGAATGGACGGCCAGCACCCGGTCGAACAGCGCGTTGGCGAACGGCAAGGCCGTTTCGTCCACCAGGCAGCTCAGATTGCCCGCGCCGGCCGGCCACACTTCCACGCCCTGGGCCGCCGGCATGCCCGCGATAACACGCCGGGCCTCGACCCCGGCCAGCAGCGGGACGGCATAGCCCAGGGCCAGCATGTCTAGGCCGGCGACGGCGCCCCAGGCTTCGCCGACCTTGCGCCCGACCAGCCGCCCGGCGGCGCGGCCGAGCGGCGAGGCGTAGAATTCCCGAAGCTCAATGACGTCCTGTCGCATGCACGTTCCTGCCTGAGCCCCTGTCATGTAGGATGAAAAGAACTAAATCAGCCCCTTTGGAGCGCCTTGATGTCCTTGACCGTCCGCCAGTTCCCCTGCCTCCAGGACAATTATGGCTTCATCATCCGCGATGACGCCAGCGGACACACCGCCTGCATCGATACGCCCGATGTGGGGGCCATACTGGCGGCGCTGAAGCGCGAAGGCTGGGGTCTCGATTTCATCTTCAATACTCACTGGCATCCCGACCACGCTGGCGGCAATGCCGAGATCAAGGCCGCCACCGGCGCAATGATCGTTGGGCCGGACGAGGTGACCCGCATCGCGCCCCTGGACCGCCGGGTCGCGAGTGGTGATATCGTCGCGCTGGGCGAAACCCGCTTCGAGGTCATCGACAGCGGCGGCCACACCCTGGGCCACATCACCTATTTCGACGCCGCGGACCACATCGCCTTTGTCGGCGACACTCTGTTCGCGCTTGGCTGCGGGCGGCTGTTCGAGGGCACGCCGGCGCAGATGTGGGCCAGTCTCGGCCGCCTGGCCGCACTGCCGGATGACACCACCGTCTACTGCGCCCACGAATATACCGCCGCCAACGCCCGCTTCGCCCTGTCGGTGGATCAGGATCCCGGCCTCAAGCGCCGAGCCGAGGAGATCTTCGCCGCGCGCGGCCGGGGCGAGCCCACCGTACCGACCACTATCGCCCTGGAGAAGGCCACCAATCCCTTCCTTCGCGCGCCGCGACTGGCCCCGGCGCTGGGGCTCGCCGCCGGCGCGGCCGATCACGAAGCCTTCGCTAAGGTCCGCGCCGCCAAAGACGTGTTCAAGGGCTGAAAGCAGGCGGTTTCGACTAGGGTTGCTCGATGGCCTGGGCAATCCGGGCAGAGGAGGGGTGCCCAGCCAAGCCCTGCGCGGGGGTGACATAGATCACCAGGGCGCTGCGCTGCAGACCCACTGAAGGTCTTGGGCCTTTTGCCAGCACGACCTTGCCGATGCGATTGGCCGCAACCCGGCCGCTGGGTGTTGCGGCCACATTGACAACAGCCTCGGCCGCCAGCGCGGCGGTGTCGGCGATCAGGGCGGCGGAATTGTTGTCGGCGTCAGGGGCCTCGAAACCCACGAGGTGACGAGTCTGGCGCGTGCACCGGATGCTGGCCTGGATCATCCGCTGATACAGCGCCGCGGCCCCAAGGTTGGTCATGCGCAGCGGGCTGGTGGCGCCCACGAGGGCAGCGGCCGAGCCTTGCGGGCGGCGCGAGGTGAACACGGTCATGCCGCCGAGCTTGGTGGCGCGCAACAGAATGTCGCCAACATCGTCCTTGTAGAGAACATCTCCGCGCGGCCCGCGACTGGGACTCAGGACCCAAACCTCGGGGCTGTCGTCAAACTTCAGCAACGGCGGCCGGTGGCTGCGATCCAGGACGAAAGCCCCGCCCTCGTCGATGACAAAGCGGGCCACGGGCGGCGTGGCGTGCAGCTGATCGCCGCCGCCGAGGGAAAAGGCGTGCCTGACCCACGCTGGCGTGGACAGGGGCAGGGCCGCGAGGCCCATGCAGCCCGCCGCCGCGAGCGCGGCGGCGAACGCTTCCCACCCTATGAAAGCCCGGGGCGTCGACGCCATGGGCGGTCCATGCTCGGGGATCGCGGCGCTTTTTGGACTTCGCGCCTAGCCGCTGATGTACTGGCCGCCATTTACGCTGAGTGTGGCCCCGGTGATGAAACCCGAATCCTCGGCGGCGAGAAACGCCACGCAGCGGGCGATCTCGTCGGCCATGCCGAGACGCCCGACCGGGATGCCGGCGATGATCTGGTCCAGGACCGCCTTGGGCACCGCGCTGACCATCTCGGTGTCGACGTAGCCCGGCGCTATGGTGTTGACGGTAATGCCTTTGCGGGCGTTCTCCTGGGCCAGGGCCTTGCTGAAGCCGATCATGCCCGCCTTGGCGGCCGAATAGTTGGTCTGGCCCATCTGGCCTTTCTGGCCATTGATCGAGCTGATGTTGACGATCCGCCCGTATCCGCGCTCGCGCATGCCCTCGATGACGTTGCGGGTCATGTTGAAAATCGAGGCCAGGTTGACGTGGATGACGTCGTTCCACTGCTCCTCGGTCATCTTGTGCAGCATGGCGTCGCGGGTGATGCCGGCGTTGTTGACCAACACGTCGATAGGTCCGAACTCGCCCTCGACCTTCTTAACCGCCGCGGCGCAATCGGCGAAGGAGGAGACATTGCCCTTGACCACCAGTACGCCCAGTTCGTCGGCGCAGGCCTGGGCCGCCACTTCATTGCCGGCGTAGCCGGCGGCCACCTTGTATCCGGCCGCCTTCAGCCGCGCGCTGATGGCCCGGCCGATGCCGCGGGTCCCTCCGGTCACAAACGCTACCCTGCTCATGGTTTCTCTCCCGTTGGCCCGTCTTCGCGGAGGTTGTCGCTGGTCAGTCGCGGTCAGACCGCCTCGACGCACATGGCCACGCCCATGCCGCCGCCCACGCACAGGGTCGCCAGACCCTTGGCGGCGTTCTGGCGCTTCATCTCGTGCAGCAGGGTGGTCAGGATGCGCGCGCCGGAGGCCCCGATGGGGTGGCCAATGGCGATGGCCCCACCGTTGACGTTGACCTTGGTGGGATCGAGACCGAGATCGCGCACCACCGACAGGGACTGGGCGGCGAAGGCTTCATTGGACTCGACGAGGTCGAGATCGCCGACCTTCCAGCCGGCTTTTTCCAGGGCCTTGCGCGTCGCCGGGATCGGCCCCGTGCCCATGATCTCCGGGGCCACCCCGGCGTGAGCCCAGGAGGCGATGCGCGCCAGCGGCTTGAGGCCGCGGCGCTTGGCCTCGTCGGCGCTCATCAGCACCACGGCGGCGGCGCCGTCGTTCAGGCCCGAGGCGTTGGCCGCGGTGACCGAACCATCCTTGGCGAACGCCGGTCTGAGGCCGGAGATACTCTCGTAGGTGACGCCGTGACGAATGAACTCGTCCTGGTCGACGATCGTGTCGCCTTTGCGACCCTTGACGGTGACCGGGACGATCTCGTCAGTGAACTTGCCGCTCTTCTGAGCCGCCTCGGCCTTGTTCTGTGAGGCCACCGCGAACCGGTCCTGGTCCTCGCGGGTGATCTGCCAGCGAGCGGCGATATTCTCGGCCGTCTGGCCCATGTGATAACCGTGAAAGGCGTCCCACAGCCCGTCCTTGATCATGGTGTCGACAAAGGCCAGGTCGCCCATCTTCTGGCCATTGCGCAGGTTCGCCGCGTGCGGCGACTGGCTCATGCTTTCCTGGCCGCCGGCGACAACGACGTTGGCATCGCCGGCCGCGATCTGCTGCGCGCCGAGAGCCACCGCGCGCAGGCCCGAGCCGCACAGCTGGTTGACGCTCCAGGCCGGACTTTCCACCGGCACGCCGGCGTTGACCGAAGCCTGGCGCGCCGGGCCCTGGCCCGCGCCGGCTTGCAGCACCTGACCCATGATCACCTCGTCGACGTCGGCGGCGGCCACGCCAGCGCGCTCGATGGCGGCGGCGATGGCGACCTTGCCCAGTTCATGGGCCGGCAATGCGCTCAGGGCGCCGTTGAACGACCCGACTGCAGTGCGGACGGCGGATACGATGACGATGTCGGGCATGGCGGCGAACTCCGGGCGCGAGGGGCGCGCACAATGGCGCATCAAGGGCTCCGCGTCACCACATCGCGATCGTCTGGCGCGGCGGCGCAGGTTGGGACTAATATCGCACCTGCGATATCGCGCGCGCGTGACAGGAATCAACATGCCCGAAGACACGGAGACGGACCAGACTCGCCCAGCGGGCGAACGGGTGACCATCCAGAAATACGCCAACCGGCGGCTCTACAACAAAGCCACCAGCAGCTACATCACGCTCGACGATCTCGCGGCCATGGTCAGGCGGGGCGTGGATTTCGTGGTCTATGACGCCAAGAGCGGCGAGGACATCACCCGCAAGGTCCTGACCCAGATCATCTTCGAGGAGGAAGGCCGGGGGCAGAACCTCCTGCCGATCCAGTTCCTGCGCCAGCTGATCGGTTTCTACGGCGACCGCATGCAGGCCTTCCTGCCGAGCTTCCTGGAGCTGTCGCTCGACAGCTTCATCCGCCAGCAGGAGCGCATGCAGAGCCAGTGGTCGGCGGTGACGCCGCCGAAAATGGGCGCGTTCGATGAGCAGATCCGCCAGAACATGGCCCTGTTCGACAAGGCCATGAAGATGTTCACCCCGTTCGCCTACCGCGGCGAGGAGATGGCGCCGCCGCCTCCCGCCAAGGCCGCCGCGGCCGCCAAGGACGATGAGCTGGCCGAGCTGAAATCGCAGATGGCCGCCATGCAGGCGCAACTGAAAGCATTGTCGGCCAAGAAGTAAGTCCGTTTAGTTCTCAGCTGGCCCGCACGCGCAGGCGCGCGCCGCCCAGCACTTCGACCACCTCGACCTTGGCTCCCGCGGCCAGAAGCTCGGCGCCGTCGAGCACCGCCGACCACTCCTTGCCATCCACGAACACGCGCCCCGAGCCGCCTTCGAAGGCGGTCGCCGCCTCGCCCCGGTGGCCGACCAGGCGAGCGAGGGGATTGTTGACATCGTCGGCGCGCGCCGGGGCGCCGCGGATGAACCGCCGGCCGACGTAGGTGGTGACGATGGTCAACGCCCCGAACACGGCCACCGCCACCGGCTGGCTGAGCGGCCAGATAACCACGGCGATGGCGGTCAGAGCCGCCGAACCGGCCGGCCACAGCAACCAGCCGGAGCCGGTCACGACCTCCACGGCCAGCAGCACCGCGCCCAACGCCATCCAGCTCCAGAAAGCGTGGGCCAGGATAAATTGCGGCAGCGAGTCCATGACCTTACCTCCCGGTCGGAGGAACCGACGACGGCGAGCGCGGCGGCGGCGCCCCGCCGCCCTGGCCTCGCGCCGCCCCGACCAGTTCGGCGATGCCGGCGATCGAACCGGCGATGCCGCCGAAGTCGGCCGGAACGATGATCGTGCGCTGCTGCGGCGAGTCGGCCAGCTTGCCGAAGGCTTCAACGTATTTCTGGGCCACGAAATAGTTCAGCGCGTTGACGCTGCCGGTTTCGATGGCGTCGGAGACGCTCTTGGTCGCCGCGGCCTCGGCGGCGGCGAGGCGCTCGCGAGCCTCAGCGTCACGGAAGGCGGCTTCCTTGCGGCCTTCGGCCTGAAGGATGGCCGACTGTTTGGCCCCCTCGGCTCGGGTCACCGCGGCCTGCTTCTCGCCCTCGGCTTCGGTGATGACGGCGCGCTTCTCACGCTCGGCCTTCATCTGCCGGGTCATGGCGTTGGTGATGTCGGGCGGCGGCTGCAGGTCCTTGATTTCAATCCGCGCCACCTTGACCCCCCAGGGGCTGGTGGCTTCGTCGATCACCGTCAGCAGGCGGGTGTTGATCTGGTCGCGCTGCGACAGCACCTCGTCCAGCTCCATGGAGCCGACCACCGTGCGCAGGTTGGTCATGGTCAACTGGCCGATGGAAAAGTTGAGATTGGCCACACGATAGGCCGCCGCGGCCGCGTCCATCACCTGAATGAAGACGATGGCGTCGACCTTGACCATCACGTTGTCGCGCGTGATCACCTCCTGGCTGGGCACGTCGAGCACCTGTTCCATCATGCTCACCTTGCGGCGCACGGCCTCCACGAAAGGCGTCAGTATGGTGATGCCGGGCTTGAGGGTGCGGGTGTAACGGCCGAAACGCTCGACGGTGTATTCATACCCCTGGGGCACGATCTTGATCGCCGACAGGGCCAGGAAGAAGGCCAGGATCAGAACCGCAGTCGAAAATATCGAAAATACCATCGTCACGCCCCATGAGATGACCGCCCCCACCCTAGCCTGCGGCGCGACCGCGCGCCATGGCGGCCGGCCCCGGCCACACGCGATCTTGACCCGGCGCGCGCGGAGCCGCATCGCAGGAGTATGCAGCCGTTCACCTGTCTGACCGCCAAGGCCGTCCCGCTCGACATCGCTAATCTCGACACTGACCAGATCATCCCCAAGCAGTTCCTCAAGACCGTCGGCCGCGAAGGCCTGGGGAGAGGCCTGTTCTATGATCTGCGCTTCGATGGCGAAGGGCGCGAAAAGCCGGATTTCGTGCTCAACGATCGCCGCTACGCCGGCGCCGGGGTGCTGGTGGCCGGCGACAATTTCGGCTGCGGCTCAAGCCGCGAGCACGCCGCCTGGGCCCTGCTCGATTTCGGCATCCGCTGCGTGATCGCCCCGAGCTTCGCCGACATCTTCTACAACAACTGCTTCCAGAACGGCGTCTTGCCCATCGCCCTGCCGGAAGATGCCGTGCGGGCGCTGATGGCCGAGGCCCGGGGCGGCAACCACGTGTTCGAAATCGACTTGGCCGGCCAGACGGTCCTGGCCCCGTCCGGCGCGCGCTTCGCCTTCGACATCGATCCCAGACGCAAGGCCAAGCTCCTCGAAGGCCTGGACGCCATCGGCGAGACCCTGGCGTCAGTCGAGGCGATCAACCGCTTCGAGCACGCCCAAGCGCTCGCCAAACCATGGCTGGGCGCGGCGTGAACGTGAT
>DASXMK010000363.1:0-2243 GCA_036495705.1 Caulobacteraceae bacterium
CGTTTCGTCCTCGCCGACGTCCCGGGCCTGATCGAGGGCGCATCGGAAGGAGCCGGGCTCGGCACCCGGTTCCTGGGTCACCTTGAGCGCACCGCCGTGCTCATCCATCTGATCGACGCCACCGCCCCCGACCCGGCCGGGGCGTGGCGGACCATTCGCGGCGAGCTGGCGGCCTATGGCGCCGGCCTGGAAGCCAAGCCGGAGATCATCGCTCTCAACAAGGCCGACGCCCTCACCCCGGCCGCGGGGCGCAAGGCGGCCAAGGCGGTGGAAAAGGCCGCCGGGGCGAGCGTGCGCCTGATCTCGGCCGTCTCCGGCGAAGGGGTCAGGGACCTCATGCGCGCGGCCTACGCCAAGGTCGCCCGACGCCAGCCGCAGGCCGCGGCCCCACAGGAGCCGACATGGACGCCGTGAGCGTCCTTAAGCGGGCGCGCCTGGTGGTGGTCAAGGTCGGCTCGGCCTTGGTCGCCGACGCCGAGACCGGGGCCCCCGACCGGGCGTGGCTGGCCGCCTTCGCGACCGACGCCATGCGCCTCAAGGCCCGCGGCCAGCGTTTGGTGCTGGTCTCGTCCGGGGCCGTGGCGCTGGGGCGCCGGCGCCTGGGCCTGGCGCGCGCCAGCCTCTCCCTGCCGGAGAAACAGGCCGCCGCCGCCGCCGGCCAGTCCCTGCTGATGGCCGCCTGGCAGGAGGCCATGGCCCCGCATGGCCTGGCCGTGGCCCAGATCCTGCTCACCGCCAACGACACCGAGGCCCGGCGCCGGTTCCTCAACGCCCGGGCCACGGTCAACGCCCTGCTCGAGCTTGGGGCCCTGCCGATCGTCAACGAGAACGACACCGTGGCCACCGAGGAGCTGCGTTATGGCGACAACGACCGCCTGGCGGCGCGGGTGGCGCAGATGGCCGGAGCCGACCTGATGGTCCTTCTGAGCGACGTCGATGGTCTGTATACAGCCGATCCCCGCCGCACGGCCGGCGCCCAGCGGATCGACCGGGTGGCGGCGATCACCCCGGAGATCGAGGCCATGGCCGGCGGGGCCAACACGGAGCGGCGGGTCGGCTCGGGCGGCATGGTGACCAAACTCGCCGCCGCGCGCATGGCCGCCGCCGCCGGCTGCGCCACCCTGATCACCCTTGGCCGGCGCGAGGCCCCTCTGGGGGCGGTGGAGGCCGGAGCGGCCGCCACCCTGATCGAGCCGCGCGGGGCCCCGGCGGCGGCCTACAAAGCCTGGATCGCCGGCTCTCTGGCTCCGCACGGGACCTTGACCATCGACGACGGCGCGGCCGCCGCCGTGCGCGCCGGCAAGAGCCTGCTGGCGGCCGGGGTCAAGGCCGCCCACGGACGGTTCGGCAAGGGCGATGCGGTGGTGGTGCGCGATACCGCCGGGCGCGAGATCGGCCGCGGCCTTTCGCGCTACGACGGAGCGGACACGCGGCGCATCCTCGGCTTGCGCTCGGAGGCCATCGAGGCGCTGCTGGGCGAAGCCGCCAGCCCGCTGATCCACGCCGACGACCTGGCGTTGGCGCAGGAGCCACCGGCGTAAACATGCTCCAGCGCAGGTTCCCCACTCACCCCCTCCACCCCTCCGGGGTCCCCCTCCCCATGAGGGGGAGGAGAAGGGGTTCGGCCATTCTGGCCGCAAATTCAGCCAGAATCCCTGAGGCCCGCCGAAACTGCGGCCTGATTGGCCCGTTTTGCGCCCGGCCCGTTGCTGACGGCCCCTCCCCTCCGCCCCGACACTAGCGGTCAACCGCAACTGAGGCCGAAGCGCGCCCGAAAGAGGCCGCGCCCGGGCGACGGAGGGACTGAGCCGTGACCACCACCACCCTGCGCCGGCGCCTGCTGGCGTCGAGCCTTATCGCCGGAACCCTGGCCCTCAGCGGCGTCGCCCACGCGGCCCAGGCGGACGCGACCGGGGTCGCCACTTCGGTCACCGAGATCGTGGTCACCGGCTCGCGCATCCCGCAGGCGAATCTGACCAGCGTCAGCCCGATCCAGGCGGTGAATCACGAGGCCTTCCAGCTCGAAGGCCACACCGACGTCATCGACCTGCTGAACGAGCTGCCGCAGAATTTCCAGGTCAGCGGCGTCGACCTGTCGAACACCACCAACCCGCTGACCACCCCGGGCGGGGTCTCCACCGCCGACCTGCGGGGCCTCGGGCCGCAGAGGACTCTGGTGCTGGTCAACGGCCGGCGCTTAGGGATTGGCGATCCGAACACAGGCAACCCCAACCCGGCTCCCG
>DASXMK010000364.1:0-10117 GCA_036495705.1 Caulobacteraceae bacterium
TGACTATCGCGCCTACGTCGACGGCCGCCCGCGCGGCGAGGGCGTGCGCACCTTCCTCGCCGCCCGCGGGATCACGCTGCCGGATGGTCAGGCGGGCGAATCGCCTGACTCTCTTACCGTTCGGGCCCTCGGCGCGCGCAAGGACGCCTACTTCCTGGAGCGCCTCGCCCAATCCGGCGTGAAAGCATTTCCCGACGCCCAGCCGTTGCTGGCCAACCTGCGCGCCGCAGGTCTGAAGACGGCGCTGGTCTCCTCCAGCCGCAACGCCAAGGCCGTGCTGGAGGCGGCAGGCCTGACGGCGTTCATCGACGTGGTCGTCGACGGTGTCGAGGCGGCGCGCCTGGGACTGAACGGCAAGCCAGCGCCGGACACCTTCCTGCGAGCCGCCCAGCAGCTTGGCGTAACGGCCTCGCGCGCCATCGGCTTCGAGGACGCCCTGGTCGGCGTCGAGGCGATCCGCGCCGCCGGCTACGGCCTGGTCGTGGGCGTCGATCGGGCAGGCCAATCGCGCGAGCTTGTCGCTCATGGCGCCGACATCACGGTCACCGACATGCTGGTGCTGGAGGTTGCGGCGCCAAAAGCGGCGACCGTCGCGCCGCGCCTGGCTGCCTGGCCGCCGGCGGCGCCGACCGAGGATGCGGACTGGCTGGTCGTCGACGACGGCTTCACGCCGACGCGCGAGCATGAGATCGAGTCGATTTTGGCCATCGGCAACGGCCATCTCGGTAGCCGGGCCTCGCTCGCCGAGGGCGGGCCGATGTCCGCGCCGGCGACGTTTGTCGCCGGGCTGTTTGACACCGGGCCCCGACCCATCCTGACCTTGGCGCCGCTTCCGGACTGGAGCCATGCGGCGCCTATGATCGAGGGCGCGCCGCTCAACCTGCGATCGGGCCGGATCCTCGCGCACCGGCGGACACTCGACATGCGGCAGGGCATGATCTGGCGTGACTGGCGACACGAAGACCCGGCGGGCCGCGTCACGCATTTCCAGGAGTGCCGCCTGGCCTCCGGCGACGACCGCCGGTTGCTGCTGCAATCGCTGGCGCTGACGGCCGAGAACTATGCCGGCGACATCCGCTTCGAAAGCAAGCTCGACGGGCCGGCCGAGGTCCACACCGGCGCCGGCGGCCTCGCGGTCGTCAGCACCGCCGCTCTCTGCGCTGCGACGCCGGACCTTAAGGCGCAGCCCCCGCGCATCGGCGACCTGACGGTCCAGGCCCTGCTGGGTCAGACCTGTCGTATCGATCGGTTTGCGGCGGTCGGCGTCTCGCGTCACGACCAGCAACCGCGCGCAGCAGCCGAGACCCACGCCCAAGCCGCCCAGGCGCGCGGCATGAGCGAGCTGATCGCGCGCCACCGCGACGCCTGGTCGGCCCGCTGGGACGCCAGCGACATCCGCTTGGACGGCGATACAGAGGCTCAGCGCGCCCTGCGCTTTGCGGCCTACCACCTCATCAGCGCCGCCGATCCCACCGACGACCGGGTGTCGATCGGCGCGCGGGCCCTGACCGGACTGGCCTACAGCGGACACGTGTTCTGGGACACCGACATCTATATGCTGCCCTTCTTTGCGCTCACCTGGCCGGAGGCGGCGCGCGCGCTCCTGATGTATCGGTTTCACACCCTGCCGGCGGCCAGGGCCAAGGCCGTTCGCTACGGCGCGCGGGGGGCTTTCTACGCCTGGGAATCGGCGGACACCGGCGAGGACGTGACCCCCGCCTCGGTGGTCGGTCCGGCCGGGTTGTCGATCCCGATCAAGGTCGCCCGGGAGGAACAGCACATCAGCGCCGACGTCGCCTACGGGGCCTGGAACTACTGGCGCCTGACCGGCGACGATGTGTTCCTGCTGGAGGCCGGCGCCGAGATCATCATCGAGACGGCGCGCTTCTGGGCTTCGAGGACCGAGCCGGGCGGCGACGGCAAGCGCCATATCCGCGGGGTCATCGGTCCGGACGAATACCACCAGAGCGTCGACGATGACGCCTACACCAACGGCATGGCGCGCTGGAACCTGAGAACGGCCCAGGCCGTCGTCGCCGACCTGGCGCAGCGATGGCCGGAGCCGTGGGCGGACATGCGCGCCAGGCTCGCGCTCGAAGACGCCGAGTTGGACGACTGGTCGGCCGCCGCCCGCGATCTCTACACGGGCTTCGATCCGAAGACCGGCCTGATCGAGCAGTTCCGCGGCTACTTCGCCCTGAAGGACCTGCCGCTCTCCGGCATCGTCTCGCGCATCGTGCCCGTCGACGTCCTGCTCGGCCTCGATCAGGTCATGCGCACCCCGGCCATCAAGCAGCCCGACGTGCTGATGCTGATCTATCTGCTGTGGGACGAGTTCGCGCCGGAGGTGCGGGAAGCCAACTTCCGCTACTACGAGCCGCGCTGCACGCACGGAAGTTCGCTCAGCCCGTGCATCCACGCGCTCTTCGCCGCGCGCCTGGGCGACATGGCCCTGGCCGAAAAGTATTTCCGTCAGGCAGCCGAGATCGACCTCAGCGACAACATGGGCAACGCCTCCGGCGGCATCCATGCGGCCGCGCTGGGCGGCCTGTGGCAGGCGGCCGTGTTCGGTTTCGCCGGCCTCACCCTCGGCGACGACGGCCCGCGGCTGGATCCGAAGCTGCCCCCCGCATGGCGCGAACTCTCGTTCCGCATCCGCTGGCGCGGCAAGGACTACGCGCTCAACACCTCGGCGCCGTCCGTACCGGCAAAGGAGCTGGCGCCATGACCGATCCCATCGTTCTGGTCCCTCTGGATGGCTCGAAGACCGCACTCGGCGTCCTGCCCCTCGCCAGGCGCCTGGCCGGGCTGGCCAAGGCTCACCTGCGCATCCTCCACGTGACCGAGGCGGCCCGTCCGCTGGGCGAGACCGCTGGGGCGCTCGGCCTGCAGCCGGCTGACCTGCGCGGCGCCACGCTTGAGGCCCGCGCCGGAGATCCGGCCGACGCGATTGTGGCGGCCGCCGCGGACTGCCAGTGTAGACTGATCGTGATGCGCCCCCATTCGGCGGATGCCGCGCCGGCCGGCGCGATCAGCGACACGGCGCTGGCGGTCCTGCGCGCCGCCGTCTGCCCGGTGGTGCTGGTCGATGCGACCCGGGCGCAGCCTGTCTGGGATCTCAGGCGCATGCTGGCGCTGCATGACGGCAGTCCGGCGGTCAGCCGCGCCCTGGCGCCGGTGGCCGACCTCGTGCGCGAGGCCGGCGCCGAGCTCATGGTGCTGCAAGTGGCCCACGAGGCGCGGGCCCAGGAGGCCGGCTCCATCGCCCCGCCCGTGTATGTCGACCAGGTGCAGTACTCGTGGCCGGCGTGGTCGGCGGAATTCCTGCATCGGATGGCCAGCATCTGCCCGCTGGCCGATGTGCCGGTTCGGCTGCTGCTGGGGCATGGCGAACCGGCGGACGAGGCGGTCCGCGTAGCGGGCGAGGAATCCGCCGATCTCATCGTGCTGGCCTGGACGGGCCACGGGGATGACGCCTCGACCTTGAAGGCGGTGCTGCGCGATGCGCCATGTCCGATCATGGTGACTCGGGAGGTCGAAAGTGGAGACGAGTCGCCGGTAGGCTGACGGCGCCACCATTTTGCCCCGTCACTGACCGCCTGTGCGTCAGGAGGTTGAACCCATGGACATCGGCTTCATCGGCCTTGGCCAAATGGGGGCCGGGGTCGCCGCCAACCTGATCAGGCGCGGCCACAGGCTCACGGTGTGGAACCGCTCACCGGAGCCGGTGACGCGGCTGGAAGCCCAGGGCGCACGGCCTGCGCAGAGCGTCGCCGCGGCCCTCGACGCCGACGTCACTTTCTCGATGCTGGCCAACGACGAGGCGGTCGAGGCGGTCATCCTCGCCTCCGGAGCGCTCGACGGCGCGCGCGCGGGGATGGTCCACGCCAATCTGGCCACCATCTCGCCGGCGCTGGCCAAGCGCCTGGTCGAGCTGCACCAGGCGCGCGGCCTGGGCTATGTCGCCACGCCGGTGATGGGCCGGCCCGACATCGCCGCCGCCGGGCAGCTGAACGTGCTCATCGCCGGCGCGCCGGCCGCCGCAGGGCGGGTGCAGCCGCTGCTAGGCGCCTTCGCCAAGGCGGTCTGGCCGCTGGGCGAGGAGCCGGCTCGCGCCAATGTGGTCAAGCTGGCGTGCAATTTCGCGCTCGCCAGCATGGTCGAGACTTTGGGCGAAGCCGCGGCCCTGGCCAGCGCCTATGGCGTCGAGCCGGCCCAACTGTTCGAGATCATGACCACCACCCTGTTCGCCGCCCCGGCCTACAAGACCTATGCCGAGATCATCGCCGCGGCGCGGTTCTCGCCGCCCGGGTTCTCGCTGCACTTGGCGTTCAAGGATGTGCGGCTGGCGCTGCAGGCCGGCGAAGCCCAGTCCACGCCCCTGCCGATCGCCTCGCTGTTGCGCGATCAGTTCATCGCCGCCATCGCCCATGGCGACGCCGACAAGGATCTGGCCGCGCTGGCCGCCGGGGCGTTCAGGAATAGCGGCCGGGAGCTCAAGCCCGCTCCTTAGGCAGACCGGGCAGCGCGGCATTCAACGCCTAATTCGGAACTCCGTATCGTTCCGTGCAAAGCCATCAGGCTCCCGTCCGCCGGTGCCGGGGAACGACGACCTTCACCTCATTGCCCGCGGCCACCTCGCCTTCGCGCTCGACCATGGCGACCAGGCCCCGCCGCCCCTCGGCGGCCCGGACGAAACCAAGCTCAAGCCTGGGCTCGCCGAAGGCTTCGGCCAGCATCTTGCCGGCGTGACGGCACGGGTGGTTCTCCTCGGTGACGAAGAGGACAGCGCCGCTGGGGAACACGAGGCGAGCGGCGGGCGGGAGGCCGGTCAGGTCAGGATCGCCCGCCAGCACCAGGTTGGCGCCGATCAGGCGCGGCTCGACCCGCGCGATCGCCAGCCGCCGGGCGATCTCAACACACTCCTCGGCCGATAGGATCGAGATCTGGCGCGTGTTGGCGATCACGGTTCCGCGCGCGTGCCAGGGCGTGCGCGAGCAGGACGGTCGGGTGAGGCCGAAATGGCGGTCGCCCTCGATGCCCCCGAAGAGGAGGCGCGCCCGCTCCACCGGCCGGGTCACGAAGCCGGCCTGGTCGGCGGTCAACACCTCCAGCACCTTCAGCACGCGCGGCCTCCCGGGCCGCCTGGCGATGCGCCGCGCGCGCCGATCCGGTCGGGACGCAGCACGGTCAGCTGGCGCGGGCCGGCGTTAGCCGCGGCGTGGGCCACGGCCGCATTGGCCTCATCCAGCCCGAACTCGGTCACATCGAATTGGGCGACGTCGATCAGGCCCGCAGGGACCATCGCGACCATCCGGGGAATGGCCTCGCGCGGGTACAGCGCCACCGTCTCACTTGGCCATGACCGCCATCGTGCCGTCGGACCATTTGGCGAGCGGGACGAAGTACAGCGCGGCCGGATCCAGGCCAGGGCCGCCGTAGAGCACCGGGGAGCCTGGAAGGTCGGCGCCCCAATCCGGCGGAGACCCGTTCGGTCCGCGGGGCACAAAATACATCAGATGCGGATGCCAGGGGCCGCCGTGAGCGGGCTCGCCCAGATTGCCGATCTTCGACATCATGTAGCTCATGGCCCCATTCTCAGGCGGGCGGATCTTGCCGGCGGCGATGGCGGCCTTGGTGCGGCGGACGATCTGCGCCTTCGTGGCGCCAGCCAGAACCCATTTGGTGCGCTCGAGATAGGTCGGCATCACCGAGCGCACCGCGGCCGGGTTGAAGCACAGCGGGCCGCGCACCTCGGGATTCCAGAAGTCGGAACTGGCCGGTTCGTTGGCCCACGCGCGCTCGACCATGCAGACGAAGCCGTTCTTGCCTTTCACGGCGATGCGGTAGCCGGCCGGGCCGAGGGTCATGACCTCGGCGTCCTTGGCGATCGACGGCGGCGCGGCGCTGCGCGCCATGGCGATTTCGTCGCCCTGGCTCGCCATCTGATAGGCCGCAATGGGGGCGGGGTTCAGGTAATTCGCGGCCGATGCCGATCCAGCGGCGAGGAGGGCGACGGTCAGGGCGCCGATAAGCTTCGGCATGGCGTCGGTTCGCATGATCTTAAGGGTCCACTCAGTCGATGGCCACCAGACTGTAGCCGGATCGCAACGGGGGTTCGCGGACTTTTTCGGGGGCCAAGACGTTCAGGCCGAGAATGACTTTGGCGATCTCCACGTCCCGTCGGATCTGCGCGATGAGCGCCGGAATGCCGGCGAAGATCAACTCTGGCCGAATGAACTCGACCAGCTCGGTCTCTAGCACCTCTCCGTAGATTTCCTCATCGAAATCAAACAGGAAGACCTCCAGCCGCGGGGAAACCACACCGGTGGTCGGATTGCATCCGATGTTAGCCACGCCATGAAGGCGCCGGCCGTCGGCCAGTCGGCAGCGCGTGGCGTAAACGCCAAAGGCGAATCCTGCGCCCTCACCCAAAAGCACATTGGCGGTCGGGTAGCCGAGCTCGCGGCCAAGGCGCCGGCCATGGACGACGACGCCGCGGATTGAGCCTTCGGAGATAAGTTCCGGCCTGCGTGCTGGGTAGCCCATGTCAAACCTCCGTGGAACGACGTCAGGACAAACCCGCGGCGGACGCTTTGGCGTGTTTGCGGATGAACCGACCGACGCTCTCCAAGGCGGCCCTCGCCTCGGGAACCGCATCGCCCCAGACGTGCCAGACGTGGATCAGTCCCGGCCAGACCTCGAGGTCGACCTCGACCCCCGCCACCATGGCCACGCTCTCCAGCCGCCGGGAATCGTCGAGAAGGAGATCGCGCGTGCCCACCTGGAGAAGCATGGGGGGTAGGCCGGCGAATTGACCGTACATGGGCGAGGCGTGCGGGTGCCGCGGGTCCGCGCTGGCCAGATAGACCCCGGCCACCTCGAGCAGATGCTGGCGTTGGACAATTGGATCGTCATCGGCAAGAGCCGACGAGCCGGCGCCTTCGAGATCGAACCATGGTGAAAGACAGGCGGCGCACGCGGGGAGCGGGCGGCCTTGGTCGCGCAGAGCCAATAGCATGGCCACGGCGAGACCGCCGCCGGCCGAGTCACCGGCCAACGCGATGCTCGAAGGGGAGACCCCCGAGCCCAGGAGCCATCCGTAGGCGGTGAGTGCGTCCTCGACCGCGGCGGGAAATGGGTGGGCCGGGGCAAGGCGATAGTCGATGCAAAGGGCCCGCGCCTGCGCATGACGGGCGACGCGGGAGACCAGCTCGCGGTGGGTCGCCGGCGAGCCCTGGGTGTAGCCGCCGCCATGCAGGTAGAACACCACCCGGCCGTCGTCGCTCTCCGGCACGCTGACCCACTCGGCGGCCACCCCGCCGGCGTCGACAGGCGCGTAACGAACGTCTTTGGCCAGCTTGGGGAATAGTGTCGCCGCCGCCTCGGCGAAGCCGGATTGCCGTTCCTCGAAGGTCAGATGCGCCGGGCGCACCCTGGGCGAGAGGGTCTCGACGATGTGCTCGTGTTCGGGGCTCGGCATCGGGTCCTCGTGCGTTTCGATCGTCGCCGGCAGGGGCGCGTCCATGATCAAAACCTATTTTTGTAGTTTGTGCAAAATTTTTCTTGTGGCCCCCGAAAGTTTGTCATAGATGCAAATTCCGTGAGGCGCCGATCTCCGAACAGGAAGCGCCGGGGGAGGAGACAATGATGATCAAGAGCGTGCGTCTGGCGATGCTGGCGAGCACCGCCCTGGTGGGTCTGGCGACGGCGACGCCGAACGCTTTCGCCGCTCAGACGACCGCAGCGCCGGAGGAGGCCACGGTGTCGACGATCATCGTCACCGCCGAGCGGCGCAGCGAGAACCTGCAACGGGCCCCGATCGCGGTGGCCAACTTCAGCGGCGCGCAGCTCACCGCCGCCGGCGTCGACACCACCACCGATCTGCAGTTGCACACGCCCGGCCTGGTGATCAGCTCCAACACCATCCAGAGCGAGGTCTATATCCGCGGGATCGGCACCGACATCGCCTCGATCGCCGCCGACCCCAGCGTGGCGTTCCTGATGGACGGCGTCTACCTGCCCCGACTGTCGAGCGCGATGCAGGATCTGTATGACATCGACCGGGTCGAGGTGATCAAGGGGCCGCAAGGCACCCTCTATGGCCGCAACGCCACCGGCGGGGTGGTCAACATCATTTCCGAACTGCCGTCCGACCATTTCACGGTGAAGGCCGACGCGCTGTACGGAAACTATGAGCAGCAGCGCTACCGGCTGACGGTCAGCGGCCCCCTCGGAGACGATTTCTCGGCGCGAGTGAGCCTGTTGCGCCATTCCAACGATGGCTACATCAAAGACCTGTTCACCGGCGGGCGCCTGGACAAATTGGATGATTGGGCTGGGCGCGCCGCCCTGCGCTACCGTCACGGCCCGCTCGATGTGATCTTGAGCGCCGACATTTCGTCCGAAGGCGGATCACCGGATACGGTGGCGCGCATCATCAGCAATGACGCGCCCGTCCTGCTGTTCGGCGGCAAGGTCGCGGCCGATCCCTACCAGACCTATGTCAACTTTCCGAGCAAGACCGCCAACGTGGACGCCGGGACCAGCGCCAAGGTCATCTACGACTTCGGCGGCGTGACCCTGACCTCGCTGACCGCCTTCAGGGAAAGCCACGTCCACATCAAGTTCGATTCCGACGCCAGTCAGATCGACTTCGTCAACCTCTCGGCCGGCGAGGTGTCCAAGAGCTATAGCGAGGATCTGCAACTGACGTCCGACCCCGGCAAGGCCCTGGACTGGATCGCCGGGCTGTACCTGTACCGCGAGGACGCCAACTCGAACTACACGGTCAACCTGCCGCTGTTCGGCCTTAACATAAATCCGGTGGCGACCAACCAGACAAACGCCATCGCGGTCTATGGTCAGGGCACATACCATCTCGGCGACAAGCTCCTGCTGACCGCCGGCCTGCGCTACAGCGATGAAAAGAAAGACGCGACCTTGAATGCGCTCTCCGGCGGGGTGAGCACGGGGACGTTCGTCGGCAGCAAGAACTGGGGCGCTTTGACCCCGAAGTTCGGCATTGAGTACCTGCCGACCGAACAGGTCACCCTCTATGGGACCATCACCCGCGGATTCAAATCCGGCGGCTTCAACTCCACCGCCCTGCAGACACCGCAGGGGTTCAATCCGGAATATGTGTGGAGCTATGAGGCCGGTCTGAAATCGACCTGGCTGGACAACCATCTGCGCTTCAACGCCGATGGCTTCTACTACGACTACAGCAACCTGCAGGTGAACGTTTTCAATTCCAGCAGCATCGTGACGGTCGAGAACGCCGCGCGGGCGACCATCAAGGGGCTGGAGTTCGAGACCGAGGCCGTGCCGGTCCGCGGTTTGACTCTGGCGGCCAACGTCACCGTTCTGGACGCCAAGTACGGCCAGTATGTCTCGGTGAACCCCGACAATCCGGGCGTCGGCCCGCTCAACCTGGCCGGCAACACCATGGTCAGGGCTCCGAAATTCTCCGCCGGCGTGTCCGGTGAGTACGCCGCCCCGATCGGCGAGCTCGGCACGCTGGCCGGCCGAGTCGAGTACTTCTATCGCAGCCGGATCTTCTTCTCGCCTTACGACCTGCCGGGCGTCTCGCAGGCCGGCTTCGGAGAGTGGAACGCGCGCCTGGCGTTCACGCCCCGGGACAAGCCCTGGCACGTGGCGGCCTTCATCAAGAACATCGCCAACACGCTTTACTATCAGGAAGAAGCGCGCACCGCCGGCCTGACCGGCACCATCGGCTGGGTGGGCGATCCCAGAACCTACGGCCTGGAGGTCGGCTTCAGCTACTGAGGCGAAGCCGTGGCCGGGCGCGGCTTCGCCCGCGCCTTGCCGCTTCCGCTCATCCGGCGCATTTCGGCCAGGAAGATCTTGCCGGCGCGCTCGGGAGAGAAGTCGCTCTGGAAGGCAGCGTTGAACTTGATGCCCGATTCCAGGCACCAGGCCGTGTAGGCGGCGTGCTCGACGCTCACCCCAGGCGCGGCCCCCACCCATTCGAAATAGCGCAGGAACACGTCGCGGATGGCGGCGTCGTGCCGCTTCTTCACCCGGGACAGGGCGTCGTTGTGAACCGACACCCCAAAGATTTCGATGAGCACCCCGACCGAGGTGTGGGTGAGCC
>DASXMK010000365.1:0-2690 GCA_036495705.1 Caulobacteraceae bacterium
GTACGGTGTTGGCGAGCCCGGTCCCGGAGGTCACGATCAGCGGGCGGTTGGAGCCGGCCAGAACCGAACCGAGCGCCTTGATGACGGCGCAATCGTCTTCGCAGTTTTGGATGAATCTCGAAAAGTCGTGATTGAAGGCCAGATGGATGACGCCGTCCGATCGGGCAGCGCCGTCCTTGAGGCTGTCCAGGTCCTCAATCGATCCGCGATGGACCTCGGCGCCGGCCGCCGCCAGGGCCGCCGCCTTTTCGTCCGAACGATAGAGGCCGAGCACCTGATGGCCGGCCGCGATCAACTCCCCGACAACCGCCGAGCCGATGAATCCGGTCGCGCCGGTGACAAACACACGCATGAACTTCAAGTCTCCAGGATTTGTTGGAAACCAGTATCTCCCACCAATATATCCTGGTAAAGTAGTGATATTATCAGGGTATAACAGCTAACAGGATGGGCGAATACATCAGGCCGCGGCCCGCATCGACGCCGGGCCTTGAAAATAGTGGGCGTCCATGTCGGCCATCAGGCCGGCCTGTTCGGGCGCCCAGCCAAGCGCTTGCCGTGTCCACGCGCTGGAGGCGGGACTGTCAACACCGACAAAGTTGGCCAGCATCCCAAAATGTTTTGACGCCTTCTCGGCTGGAATGCTGACGGCGGGGATCTGCAGCTTGCCGGCGATTGCCGAGGCGATATCCCGGAACGGGACGCCTTGTTCATCGACGCCGTGGTACCTGGCCCCGGCTTCACCCTTTTCGAGCGCCAGCCGAAACAGTCTGGCGGCATCGAGCCGATGCACTGTCGGCCAGCGGTTGGCGCCGTCGCCAATGTAAGGCGAAACCCGTTTCTTGCGGGCCGCCTCGATGATCTGGGGAATGAAGCCGTGGTCGCCCGCCCCGTGCACGGTGGGCGCCAGCCGGACGACCGAAGACCGCACACCCCGCGCGATCAGGCCCAGCGCCGCCGTTTCGGAGAAAGACCGGCCTGTGCTCCCCACGTGGTCATCCTCTTCCGTCGATACCCTCCCCGGCGGCAGGAACAGGATGCCCGAGGTCACGATGAGCGCGCCCTGGGAGCCTTCCAGGCCCGAGCCCAGGGCCTCGATCGCCCCAGACTCGGTTTCAAGGAGGGTCCGCATAAAGCTCGGGACGATGCCGCCATTGAGGGCTCCGACGAACAGGCGCAGCCGCGTCGGCAAATTCATATGGGACAGGCCGTGGATGAACGCCGTGTGGATCACGCCATCGGACTGCGCGGCGGCTTCGCGCAGCAGAGCGTGCTGACTGAGCCTTCCCACATGAGCCTTGGCCCCCAACGCTTGCAGTCTCTGGGCGCCGGCCGGGGTGGTGGTCAGACCGGTGACCTGGTGTCCTGAGGACACCAATTCGTTCACCACGGCCGAGCCGACCCAGCCTGTGGCGCCGGTGACAAATACACGCATGAGCACAACTCCAGATTTTGCCGGAGACAAATCTCTGCTCAAGGGTTATTCTGGTAAAGTAGTGATATTATCCTGGTATAGAGGCTAATACGATAGACCATCGCCTTCAGCCTGAGAGCCAGCTCGGGACCTATCTCAAGGACCGCCGCGCCAAGCTCGACCCGGCCGCGTTCGGCTTTTCCGCGGAGCGCAGGCGCACGTCCGGCTTGCGCCGCGAGGAGGTGGCCCAGCGCGCCAATATCAGCGCCACCTGGTACACCTGGCTTGAACAGGGCCGCGGCGGCGCGCCCTCGGCGGTCGTGCTCGATCGCATCGCTCACGCCCTGATGCTGACCGATGTCGAGCGTGAGCACCTCTTCCTGCTTGGCCTCGGCCGTCCGCCCGAGGCGCGTTACCGGCGGGACGAGGGTGTCACCCCACGCCTGCAGCGCGTGCTCGACGCGCTAGAGCCGTGCCCGGCGCTTATCCGGACCGCGATCTGGGATGTCGCCGCCTGGAACCGCGCGGCCACCGTGATGCTGTTGGACTATGGGACGCTGCCGCCCGAGCAGCGCAATATCCTGCGTTTCATCTTCCTCGATGAGCGCGTGCGCGCCGCTCAGTACGACTGGGAAAGCGTGGCCCGGTTCGTGGTCGGCGCCTTCCGCGTCGACGCGGCGCGGGCCGGAGCGGTGGCGGAGGCCGAACCGCTCATCGCTGAACTCTGCCAGCTCAGTCCGGAATTTCGGGCCATGTGGCGCGACAACGACGTCACCAGCCATGGCGAGGGCGTCAAGCACATGCGGCATCCGGTCCTGGGTCCGATCGCCTTCGAATATTCGGCCTTCGCGGTCGATGGCCGGCCGGACCTCAGCCTGGTGATCTACAATCCGGTGAGCCCGGCTGATGTTGAGAGAATTGGCGCGTTGATCGAGGGCGCGAGAACCGCGCCGGCGTGATCTCCTCTCCCTTTGGGGCAGGGGGACCCCGAAGGGGTGGAGGGGGCCCGGCGCGCTCAGCTCAGGGGCTCCCGTTCAGCGCATTCCACGCCGCCAGCGAGTCCATGTAATCCCGCCAGCGCACGATTTTGCGGTTCTCGATGGTGACGACAGAGACGAACCGGTTGTCGTAGGCCGCGCCCGTGGCCAGCGCTTTTCCGTGCACCTCGTATTCGAGGATCACGACGCGACCGTTTTCGGCGGCATACGCGACCAGCTCGTCGCCGCGCTCAAGCCGGATATTGGCGCCGTAGCCCAAATAGAGGGCCATCAGGTTG
>DASXMK010000366.1:0-4048 GCA_036495705.1 Caulobacteraceae bacterium
TAGGTTATGCGCTGCTGAAGCGGTCCGGCGGGGCGGCGGTGCATTTCGTCAGCGCCGGGGCCCCCGAGCCGGAGCGAACCGGACCTCCGCCGGCGCGAACCGCCCGGTCCTGGATCGGCGATCTGGGGGCTGTCGCGCTGGTCGCCGTCGCCAGCGGCGTCGCCGCCCTGCTCGACCGTTACGCCGAGGGGGCCAATCTCGGCATGATCTTCCTGGCCAGCGTGTTGGCGGCTGGACTTGCCTGGGGATTGCGCGCCGCGCTGGTCGCGGCCGTGGCGGCAATTTCCTCATATAATTACTTCTTTCTGGAGCCGCGTTTCACCTTCGTGATCGGCCATGCCGCCGACCTCATCACTTTCCTGATCTTCATCGCCGTGGCGGGGGCGGCGGGCTGGCTGACCGGCCGGGTGCGTGATCAGGCCAGCGCCAGCGCCCGGCGCACCTTGGCGGTCACCGCCCTGCTCACCGCCAGCCGCCAGCTCTCAGGCGCGGCCACCCAGGAGGCGGCGGCGGCGACCTTGGCCGAACAGGCCTCGGCGGCGGCCGGCGGCCGGGCGGTGGTGCTGCTGCCCAGGGGCGAAGCCCTGGCGGTGATCGTTGGCGCCCCACAGACCGTGGAGCTTTCCACGGCCGAGACTACCGCCGCCCGCTGGGCCTGGGAGAAAGGCGAGGCGGCCGGAGCCGGCACCGGCACCCTGCCGCAGGTGAGCTGGACCTTCCGGCCTCTGGTCGGGGTCAACGGCCGCGCTGGTGTCGCCGGGGTGGAGATGGGTCCGCGCTCGGGCATGGACGAAGACCGTCTGGTGGGCGCAATGCTCGACCAGGGGGCGGTGGCGCTGGAGCGCGCCGAACTGGCGGCGGCGACGGTGGAGAACGAGGCCCTGCGCCGCTCCGACCGGTTGCGGGCCGCGCTGCTAAATTCGATCAGCCACGACCTGCGCACGCCGCTGGCCACCATCCTCGGCTCGGCCAGCACCCTCACCGACTACGGCAAGACTCTCAAAGCGCCGGTGCGCGTCGACCTTCTAGCCAGTATCCGCGAGGAGGCCGAGCGGCTCAGCCGCTATGTCGGCGACCTTCTGGACATGACCCGGCTGGAGGGCGGCGCCCTGAACCCGCGCAGCGACCTGACCGACGTCCGCGACGTCCTGGCCAGCGCCATCCGCCGGATCGAGCGGCGCCTGGGCGAGCGGCCCCTGAAACAGGACTTC
Organism: Caulobacteraceae bacterium; assembly: GCA_036495705.1. Classification (GTDB taxonomy): domain Bacteria; phylum Pseudomonadota; class Alphaproteobacteria; order Caulobacterales; family Caulobacteraceae; genus Acaudatibacter. The sequence goes on from DASXMK010000366.1 coordinate 1,212, forward strand.
CCGTCATCATTGAGCGACGTGCGCCTCGATCCCGGTCTGCTCGAACAGGCGGTGGTCAATATCCTGGAGAACGCGATCGCCTACAGCCCCGACGGCTTGCCCATCGAGGTCGCCGTCTATGAGGACCGCGGCAATGTGGTGATCTCCATAGAGGACGAGGGTCCGGGCATCCCCAAGGCCGAGGTCGAGCGCATCTTCGAGAAGTTCCAGCGCCTGGACGAGCTGTCGGACCGCAACCGCGGGGACCGCAAGGGCGCGGGGCTGGGCCTGTCGATCGCCCGCGGATTCATCGAGGCCATGGGCGGACGCATCGCCGCCGCCAGTCCGATCCATGGCGCCCGCGGCACCCGCATGCTGATCAGCCTGAAGAAAAGCCCATGAGCGCCCACGCTCCGCGCGTCCTGGTCATCGACGACGAGCCGCAGATCCACCGCTTCCTCGCGCCCGCGCTGGAGGCGGCCGGCTATGAACCTGATCGCGCCGACACGGCGCTGGCTGGCCTCTCGGCCATCGCCCGGCGCGCGCCCGAGGCGGTGCTGCTCGACCTCGGCCTGCCCGATCTCGACGGCAAGGAAGCGCTGATCCGGGCCCGGGCCTTTTACGATGGTCCGATCGTCATCCTGTCCGCCCGCGACATGGAGATCGAAAAGATCGAGGCGCTTGACGCCGGGGCCGACGACTATGTGGAAAAGCCGTTCAATGTCGGCGAGCTGCTGGCCCGCCTACGGGTGGCCATGCGCCACCACTTGGCCCGCAAGGGCGCCCCGCCGGTGATCCACGCCGGCGAGCTGACCATCGACCTCGTCAAGCGCCTGGTGACCCTGGCCGGAGAGCCGGTGAAGCTCTCGCCGCGGGAGTACGACCTCCTGGCGCGACTAGCCGAAGGCGGCGGCCGAGTGCTGACCCACCGGCAATTGCTGACCGCCGTCTGGGGTCCGGCCAATGCCGATGACGTGCAATATCTGCGCGTGTTCGTCGGCCGTCTGCGTCACAAGCTGGAGGCCGACCCGGCCTCGCCCCGGCACATCACCACCGAAAGCGGTGTCGGCTACCGATTCATGGCGGATTGAGTCAGGCCCGGTGGCTCTGCGAGCCTCGCCCGGCCCTTGGCGCAGGGCTGTGCCTCGGGTCACATAGGCACACCTGATCGGGAGGCCCGCGCCGTGAATATCAAAGACGTCAGTCATCACGACATCTTTCGCCACGACAGCCACTGCATCAATCAGATCGCCGCCCGGGCGCTGAGCGACGGGTCTCTGGTGGCGGTGTTCAACGAGGAGCGCTTTGGCTTCCACCACGACAGCGGCCAGACCCTGCTCGCCCGCTCGACCGATGGTGGGATCACCTGGTCGGCGCCGCAGATCGTGCTGCCGTGGAGCGAAACCGCCGGCAACTTGGACTGCGGCATCTGCGAGCTGGCCGACGGGACCTGGATCGTCAACCTGACCATGGCCGGGTTTTTCAAGCGCGGAGTCAGGGCCGAGGGCGTTTCTTGGCGCAATGGTCCGAGGACTGAGGAATGGGGCGACTGGACCTGGTCGTACAAGACCATGTCCTGGTTAGGGACCTATGTGGTCAAGTCGAAGGACCGGGGGCGAACTTGGAGCAAACCAATCCCGGTGAACGTGCGGCCGCTGAAGCACGGCGGCTGCCGGCTGGGCTGCTGGCAGCTTCCCTCGGGATCTATCCTGATGGGCCTCTACGGGCGCATCCGCGGCTATGGCGAGGAAGGCGAGGGCGAAACCACCCGTTCGGCCCTGATGCGCTCGGACGACGGAGGCGACAATTGGGAGTACTTCTCGACCCTGGCCTACGATCCGGCCTCGATCATCGACTACGAGGAGCCGGCGCTGCTGCGCTTGGCCGACGGGCGGCTGGTGTCGTTCATGCGCACCCACGTCAATCCGTCCGGCGACGCCAAGACCATGGTGTTCGTGGTCTCCGAGGACGACGGCTTTTCGTGGACGGGGCCGAAATGGACCAACATCTGGGGCTATCCGGCCGAGACCATCGCCCTCCAGGACGGCCGCTATCTGATGATCTACGGCTATCGGCGCCCGCCCTACGGGGTGAAGGGCGTGGTTTCCGTCGACGGCTTCACCTGGGACGAGAAGGACAGCTTCTTCGTCGCCGAGAACGGCGTGCCGGGCAAGGCAGGCACAGCCTCGGCCGCCGGCCCGCGGCCGATCGATTGGCGCAATCCCGGCGTCTATCAGCACATCGGCTATCCCAGCGTGCAGCAGACGGCCGATGGAACCATCGTCGCCGCCTACCACGAGTGGGAGGACAAGGCCCGTCCGCTGCAGTTCGTGCGCGCAACGAGGTTCCGCCTGGCGGATTGAGCCGCCGGCGCGGTTAACGGTCTACCCCGTGGCCGCCCGCAGGGCCGCAACCCAAGCGTCCTCGCGCGCCTTTTCGGCCGCCTGCAGCGCCGCGTGCGCCCGGTCCACAGCCTCGTCATGCCGGCGCCGTTCCGCCAAGGCCCGCTCGCGCGCCTCGCGAGCGGCCTCTGAGCTCGGGAACCGGGCCAGCACCGCATAGTGGGTGTGTGTGGCGCGCTCATCGGAGTCGCGATCAGGGTAGTAACCAGTCACGCCGGCGTTGGTCTCGGCTTCGATCAGGAAGAGGTCGGCCCACCCGGGATGGTGGCGCATCAGCGCCCACGGCTTGGCGATCGGTGCGTCGGTCATGACACAACATTTCTCGGTCGCGCGGACCGGTCAAGCCGGCGCGCGGCTCAGGCCTCCGGCGGAAGCAGGCGGTGCGAATGCGGCCTCAGCGCCGCCGGTTCCGCGCGCGCCGAACCCATGGCGGCGAACGGGTCGTCGCTGGTCACG
>DASXMK010000367.1:0-3162 GCA_036495705.1 Caulobacteraceae bacterium
CGATGACATAGAGGCCGGCGTAGATCGGGGCGTAGGTCAGGGCGAGATGGCTCAGGACGCTGGGCGCCACCTGATCCGGACGGATCCCGGTGGGGAAACTGATGAGGCCCAATATGGCGCTGGCGGCGAACAGGCCGATCCCCGAGACCGCCTTGGCGACCATGATCGAGGCCGAAAAAAATACGCCCTCGGCGCGCCGGCCGGTCTTCAGTTCGCCGTCCTCGACCACGTCGGCGATCATCGCCGAGGTCAGGGTCGCGCCGGCGATATAGAAGGCCACCGCAACGATCGACTGGACGAGGACGATTACGAACAGCGCCAGGCTGTGGTTGGGCGGCATGATTCCGGCCAGGCGCAGCATAATCGGGGTCAAGCCTACGACGACGGCGGCGACCATGGCGGCCATTGCCGCCGGCCGTTTGCCCAGGCGCCGCGAGGCGATCGGCGCCAGGCTGAGGGCGATGAAGGCCGAGGCGAAGACGCCGGTGGCCAGGCCGGCGATCTGGGGCGAACTGAAGCCCCAGAAATAGGTGTTGAAGTAAAAGTTCATCGAGGCCGAGAGGCCGGCGGCCATGGAGGTGGCCAGGCCCGACAGGGTGAGGAACAGAAAGGAGCGGTTGTTCCAAGTGGCGAGCACCTCGCGGGCCATGGCGCTCAGGCTGATCTTGCGCACCGGGGCCTGGCGCAGGAACGGGATGCGGTCGTGGGTGCCGGCCGCAGAGGCGAGGATGGCCCCGAACATGATCGCCGCCGCCAACAGGCCATAGCGGGAATAGCCGACCGGGTTGGTCTGGCCGATGGGATGATGGGCGTCGGGAACGAACAGGAACCGAAAGGCGATCACATACAGGGCGAGGCCGCCGACCCAGCCGAAGAAATAGCGGTAGCTGAGCAGCACCGTACGCTCGTCGTAACCCTGGCTAAGTTCCGCCGCCAGCGCCGAGCTGGGCACCTCATAGAAGCTGATGAAGCTGCGGATCACGATGGCCACGCCGACGAGGTAGAAGAACAGGGCCGTGTGCGACCAGTGCGGCGGATTCCACAGCGCCAGAAAGGAGACCGCCACCGGCAGCGCCGCCGCATACATGAACGGATGGCGCCGGCCCCAGCGCGAACGCCAGTGGTCGCTGACCTGGCCCACAATCGGATCCATAAGCGCGTCGAATAGCATGGCGATGAGGATCGCCAAGCCAACCAGCGGGGCCGAGAGCCCGATCACCTGGTTGTAGAAGGGAAGCAACAGATACGAGAATCCGTTGTCCTTGACGCCAAAGGCGACCGTGCCCAGGCCGTAAAACAGCTTGGTCCTGACCGAGAGGGGAGGGGCTGGGGTCAAACGGCGGCCGGTGAGGGGTGAAGGGCGCCACTGTTGACCTGCCGGGGCAGGTTTATCAATGGCCCGGCGGCGAACCGACACGATGCGTTTGCCGGAGGGGCCCGCTGGAGTGCGATCTTGCCTCGAAGCAAAGGCTGTTGCCCCGCGGATAGAGGCTTTGGTAGGCTGGGGGACGGGGCTCGGAGCCGTCCAGTTTCGCGTTGCGAATGGACTTCTGGCTGTAACGTTGATCAGTTGCGCGAGTAGCTCTCCGAGACGCCGAGGAGGCTGGGATTGTGATTGAGGCGACGTTCATCGAAGCGTGCGTCCCATTCTTGGCGATGATCATGCTCGTGCCGGCCCTGCGCCCAGTGGCCGTGCGGGTGGGTCTGGTCGATCGGCCCGACCAGAGGCGTCTGCACGACGGCGCGACGCCAGCGGTCGGCGGGTTGGCCATTGTCCTGGCGCTCGCCGCCTGTCTCATTATCGCCCGCCTGCGGCCTTTGGCCCATGGCAGCCCCCAGCTTCTGGGCCTGAGCCTTGCCGCCCTGGTGGTCGTCGGCGCGGGGGTGATGGACGATCTCCATCGGTTGAAGTGGCCATATCGTATGGGCGCGCAGGCGGTCGCGGCGCTGATATTGATCCATGTGGGCGGGATTCGGGTCGATCACATCGGAACGTTGTTGGGGTTCCCAATCGCTTCGCTTGGCAAGTGGTCCGAACTGTTGACCGTCGTGGCGACGATTGGAATCATCAATGCGGTCAACATGATCGACGGCGTAGATGGCTTGGCGGGATCGGTCACCTTGGCCGTCGCCGTGATGCTGGCCGGGGTCGCTGTGTACGCCGGAAACAAGGTGCTGGCCGAGGATCTGGGATTCGTCGCCGGAGCCTTGTGCGGATTCTTGGCCTACAATCTGCGCACGCCCTGGAACCGCCGGGCGTCAATCTTTCTCGGCAACGCCGGCAGCGAACTTCTGGGTTTGATCATCGCTTGCGCCTGCTTCCGGCTGACCCAGAACGGCCACCATCCCGTCGGCCCACAAATCGCTCCCTTCCTCGTGGCGCCGGCGCTGATCGATTGCCTGACATTGATGGTGCGCCGCGTACGCAGCGGCGTTTCGCCCTTTGTCGGTGATCGCAATCATCTGCATCACCTGCTGCTTGACGCTGGCTTGACGTCAACCTGGGTGGTGATCCTGCTAACCACGGCGACGGTGGTGATTGGCGCTCTGGCTCTCGTGGCGATGAAGGCTCATGTGGCGGCGCTTGGCTTCACGATCGTGTTCCTGTCAATGTGGCTGCTCTACTTCCTGGCCACGCGCCGCCGCGAAAAATCGGTGGCTTTCCTGGCCGGCGTCGCCGGCCGTCTGGGACTGGTCCGCGGCTAAGCGCTACCTGCCATCCGGGGCTAGTTCGCTGGGCCAGGAGCCGCGGCGGGCGCGGCGTCGGCGGGTGGCGCCGTGCGCACGGGAGCGGCGTCGGCCGTGGCAGGCGCGGCTGAGGGCGGCGGCGGGGGCGCTGAAGCCGGCGGGGCCGCAGGCGTGCTCGCGGCGTCTGTGGCCGCAGCCCCGACAACCGACTGCGCGGGCGCCGGACCGGCCGGCGTTTTCGCTGCCAGGGTCACGGACCCGGTTGAGTTTGAAGGCGCCCCTGGGCCGCTGGGATACAGCGCAAAACCGGGCGCCGTCGCACTATGCGCCACCGCAGACCCCGGCGCCGCGGGGACGGCAGTCGCGGCGGCTGCCCCGACAGGCGGAGCGGTAGCGGCAGCCACAGCCACAGCGGGTCGAGCCGGACCGGAGGTCGGGGACGCATCCCGCCCCCTGAACCAAACGGCGAGCCCG
>DASXMK010000368.1:0-5882 GCA_036495705.1 Caulobacteraceae bacterium
CCGAATGATCCTGGCGGGCGCCCTCAAGCCCCTCGCATCGGCGGCCGGGGCGCCCTATCTGGACATGATCCTGACCCGTGAACGCTATTCGAGGCGCTGATGGCTTCGGCCGCTGAACAACTCGCCGCCAATATGAACATCGGCGCCTTCCAGAAGGCGACCGAGCTGCACAAGCGGATCTGGTTCACCCTGGTCGCTTTGGTGATCTATCGGGCGGGCACCTACATCCCCATTCCGCTGATCAATGCGGCGGCGTTCGCCCACGCCTTTGAAGGCCAGTCCAAGGGCATCCTGGGCATGTTCAACATGTTCTCGGGCGGGGCCGTGCAGCGCATGGCCATCTTCTCCCTGAACGTCATGCCGTACATCTCGGCCTCGATCATCGTCCAGCTGCTGCAGACGACCTATCCGCCGTGGGAGAAGCTGCGCAAGGAAGGCGGCGAGGCTGGCCGCAAACAGCTCAACCAATACACGCGCTACCTCACGGTGGTCCTGGCCGTGTTCCAGTCGTTTGGCATCGGCGTCGGTCTTTCGAACAGCCCGGGCATCGTCGATCAGCCGGGCCTGTTCTTCATCATCTCCACCGTCGTCACCCTGACCGGCGGCACCATCTTCCTGATGTGGCTCGGCGAGCAGATGACCAGCCGCGGGGTCGGCAACGGCATTTCGCTGATCATCTTCGCCGGCATCGTCGCCCGCCTGCCGACCGCCCTTTGGCAGATACTTCAGGACGCACGCCTGGACTCGTCCAAGACCTTCGAGATCTTCGGCCTCCTGATCCTGTCGGTGGCCATCATTCTGGCCATCGTGTTCATGGAGCGGGCGCAGAGACGTTTGCTGATCGTCTATCCCAAGCGCCAGGTCGGCAATCGCATCATGGGCGGCGAGAACTCGTTCCTGCCCCTCAAGATCAATGTCTCCGGCGTGATCCCGCCGATCTTCGCCTCGTCGCTGCTGCTGCTTCCGGCCACGGCGGTCAGCTTCATGAAGCCGTCCAATCTCCCGCCATTTCTGCAGTGGCTGCCGCTGTGGGCGGGCCAGCTCACTCACGGAAAGCCGGCCTATATGGTCCTCTACGGCGTGCTGATCGTGTTCTTCTGCTTCTTCTACACCTCGGTGGTGTTCAATCCTGACGACACCGCAGAAAACCTGCGGAAATACGGCGGCAACCTGCCGGGCATTCGACCGGGCAAGCGCACCGCCGAGTACATCGACTATGTGCTCACGCGGCTGACCCTCATCGGGGCGGTCTACATAGCCATCGTCTGCCTCGTGCCCGAGTTCCTGGCCGGACCGACCGGCTCGTACATGTTTGGCGGCACCTCGATCCTTATCGTCGTGTCGGTGACCATGGACACGGTCGCGCAGATTCAGTCACATCTACTGGCCCATCAGTACGAAGGGCTGATCAAGAAGTCGAAGTTGCGGGGCATCCGGCGCTAGCTGGACCATGTTTCTCGCCTGGGGGGAGCATGAACCTGATCCTGTTCGGCCCGCCGGCGGCGGGGAAGGGGACGCAGGCCAGGCGTCTGGTGGAGACCCGGCGCATGGTTCATCTGTCCACCGGCGACATGTTGCGCGCCGCCATCGCCTCGGGCTCCGAGCTTGGCAAGCGGGTTGAGGATATCATGGCCCACGGCGAGCTGGTCCCCGACGAAGTCGTCATCAGCCTGATCGAGGGGCGCCTGCCGCAACTCGCGGGCACTGGGGGGGCGATCTTCGACGGCTTTCCGCGCACCCTGGCCCAGGCCGAAGCGCTGGATGCCATGCTCGCCAGCCACGCCCGCCAGGTGGACGTGGTCATTCGCCTGAAGGTCGATGACGAAGCGCTGAAGGCCAGGGTCGCCGGCCGCTTCGCCGAATCCGCCCGCGCCGACGATAATCCGCAGTCCTTCGCCAAGCGCCTGGCGGCTTACAATCGCGACACCGCGCCGCTGGTCCCCTACTATGAGCAGCAGGGCAAGCTCATCGAGGTCGATGGCATGGCCAGTGTCGCGGCCGTGGCCGCCGCCATCGATGCCGTGATCGCCGCCCGGATGGGCTAGAAGTGGCCGTCCGGCCGCCAAATGTTGGTCTTCCGGAGCCCGCCGCCATTGACCCGGCGGCTTCAGTTCCAATATAGAGGCCGTTCCGCGAAAGGGCGCGATCAGCGCGCCGGCTCTCCGCTCCGGGCGGAAGGGCCGGGTGCGCTTTTCGCGCTTGTCTGCGTGTTCAGGAGAATTGCTGCGTGGCCCGTATCGCAGGCGTCAACATTCCGACCAACAAGCGCGTCGTGATCGCGCTGCAGTATATCCATGGCATTGGTCCGACCAAGGCGCGCCAGATCGTCGACCGGGTCGGCATCGCCGACGCGCGCCGGGTGAATGAACTCACCGACCAGGAAGTGATCCAGATCCGCGAGACGATAGACCGCGAATATCAGGTCGAGGGCGACCTGCGCCGGGAGACCGCGGTCAACATCAAGCGCCTGATGGACCTGGCCTGTTATCGCGGCCTGCGCCACCGCAAGGGCCTGCCGGTGCGCGGTCAGCGCACCCACACCAACGCCCGCACCCGCAAGGGTCCCGCAAAGCCGATCGCCGGCAAGAAGAAATAGGGGGCGCCGCATGGCCAAGGAACCGACGCGCGTCAAAAAGCGCGAACGCAAGAACATCACCTCCGGCGTCGCCCATGTGAACGCCTCGTTCAACAACACCATGATCACCATCACCGACGCCCAGGGGAACGCCATCTCCTGGTCCAGCGCCGGGGCCATGGGCTTCAAGGGGTCGCGCAAATCCATGCCCTACGCCGCCCAGATGGCCGCCGAGGACGCCGGGAAGAAGGCCGCCGAACACGGCGTGCGCACCCTGGAGGTGAATGTTTCCGGACCGGGCTCGGGCCGCGAATCGGCCCTGCGCGCCCTGCAGTCGGTGGGCATGACCATAACCACAATTCGCGACGTGACGCCCATTCCGCACAACGGCTGCCGCCCGCCCAAACGCCGCCGGGTCTGACCCGCGAGCAATACCGACCGTCGGCCCGACTTTGGGGGCCGAGAGACAATGCGTTCGAGGATACTCCGCCCGTGATTGAAAGAAACTGGAACGAACTCATCCGCCCGGAAAAGCCGATGATCGAGTCCGGCTCAGACGCCGCCCGCAAGGCGCGGATCGTCGCCGAGCCGCTTGAGCGCGGCTTTGGCGTGACCCTGGGCAACTCCCTGCGCCGGGTGCTGCTCTCAAGCCTTCAGGGCGCGGCGGTCACCGCCATCCAGATCGACGGCGTGGTGCACGAGTTCTCCTCGCTGGAGGGCGTGCGCGAGGACGTTGTCGACGTGGTCCTCAACATCAAGCAGCTGGCCCTGCGCATGCACAGCGATGGTCCCAAGCGCATGACTTTGCGCGCCACGGGTCCCGGGCCGGTTATGGCCAGCCAGATCGAAGCCCCCTCCGATATCGAGATCCTCAACGGCAAGCACGTGCTGCTCACCCTCGATGAGGGCGCCTCGGTGCGCATCGAGTTCACCGTCGCCAATGGCAAGGGCTATGTGCCCTCCGAGATGAACCGCCCCGAGGACGCCCCGATTGGCCTGATCGCCGTCGACGCCCTCTACAGCCCGGTCAAGCGGGTCGCCTACCGCGTCGAGCCGACCCGCCAGGGCCAGAGCCTCGACTATGACAAGCTGATCATGGAAGTGGAGACCAACGGCGCGGTCTCGCCGGTGGACGCGGTGGCCTATGCCGCCCGCATCCTCCAGGACCAGCTGCAGGTGTTCATCACCTTCGACGAGCCCAAGAAGAAGCTGGACGGCGACCAAAAGCCCGAGCTGCCGTTCAATCCGGCCCTGCTAAAGAAGGTCGACGAACTGGAATTGTCGGTCCGCTCGGCCAACTGCCTGAAGAACGACAACATCGTCTACATCGGCGATCTCATCCAGAAGACCGAGGCGGAGATGCTGCGGACGCCGAATTTCGGCCGCAAGTCGTTGAACGAGATCAAGGAAGTCCTGGCCAATATGGGCCTGCACCTGGGAATGGACGTTCCCAATTGGCCGCCGGAGAATATCGAAGACATGGCCAAGAAATTCGAAGACCAAATGTAAATTCTATGCGGCCCGTCGCGAGACGGCCCGCGTCCACTTTGGAGAGATCGACATGCGTCACGGGTACACGCACCGCAAACTGGGCCGTACGTCGAGCCATCGCACCGCCATGTTCGCCAACATGGCCGCCAGCCTGATCAAACACGAACAGATCGTCACCACCTTGCCCAAAGCCAAGGAGCTGCGTCCGTTCGTGGAAAAGCTGGTCACCCTGGCCAAGCGTGGCGACCTGCACGCCCGGCGCCAGGCGATCTCCCACGTCCGCGACGTGGCCCAGGTAGGCAAGCTGTTCGCCACCCTCGGCCCGCGTTACGCCTCCCGCGGCGGCGGCTATATCCGCGTCCTGAAGGCCGGCTTCCGGCATGGGGACAATGCGCCCATGGCCGTCATCGAGTTCGTCGATCGCGACGTCGCCGAAAAGGGCAAGGACTCCGGACCGGTCGCCCAGGCGGCCGAGTAAGCTTCAGCGCTGCAGTTTGGCGAGATCGAGGCCGTAGAGCTTGGCGTTGCGCTCCATATAGACGCCGCGTGGGTGCACGGTTTCGCCCATCAGCGTCGCCTTCAGAATATCCAGGAATGTATGCCAGCCCACGGCGTTCTGGGCCTCGAAGCGCTCGAGGACCGGCAGGTGGAGCAGGGTCAGCCTCACGGCCGCGCCGACCGCCGCCAGATCGATGTTCAGATAGGACTCGGGGTAGGCGGAATGGGCTTCGCCGGGAGCGAATACGTTCCAGGTGTAGGCCAGGCGGCGGGGCGGACGCCATTGGGTGACGACGCCGCGCACATGGCCATCCATAAAGTTGATCAGGCCGCCCTCGCAGGGCTCGATCTCGCCAGCCTCGCCGTACCAGCCGGCAAGCTTCTCGCATTGCGTCAAATGCGCCCAGACCCGCGCGATCGGGCCCGGCAACACGCGTTGGAAGCGCACGGCGGGAACCCGCAGATGTTCGCCGGCATCACTCACCGCGCTTCTCCTGACGATCACCGGTTTCAGCTACCCCAGAATTAAGGTGACATGACGCCGCCCAGCCCTAGAGCAACCCCGTTCAGACGGAATCGGCTGAACGGGGATGATTCCCGCCCGGAGCGTGAATCACCTCGACCTTTTCCAGGGTCACCAAGCCCAGTTCCTTCATCGGCGCCAGCTGCTCCAGGAACGCCCGGATCTTGTCCTCACCATCGACGATTTCGATGACCAGGGGCAGCTTGGCCGACAGGTCGAGGATCTTGGCCGTATGGATCTTGGAGTGGGCCCCATAGCCCATCGGGCCGCGGAGCACCGTGGCCCCGGCCAGCCCGGCTTCCCGGGCCTTCAGGACCACATCCTCGTAGAGGGGCCGATGGTTATTCATCCGTCCCTCTTCGGTGTAGATGCGCAGGAGCACGGCGGACTTCGGCGGCGACATGCGTCAGCTCCCTCTCACGGCGTTGGCGGCCGCGCCGACCACATGCCCGAGCCACACCGCGCCCAGGCACAAGACGACCGATCCGACCACGTTGAGCCCCGCTCGCCCGTACTCGCCGTCCTGAACCAAGGTCAGAGTCTGGATGCTGAACGAAGAAAAAGTGGTGTAGCCGCCGCACAGCCCGACCATGACGAACTGGCGCATGTCGCCGGGGGCCAGCAGGCGTCCGTCCGGCCCGGTCAGGGTGGCGAAGGCGCCGATAACGAACGAGCCGACGACATTGATCACCAGCGTGCCGAGTGGAAAAGTCTCGCCGAAGCGCTGGGCGATCAGGCTCGAGCAGCCAAACCGCGCCACGCTGCCCAGCGCCCCTCCGAACGCAACCCACAGAT
>DASXMK010000369.1:0-5550 GCA_036495705.1 Caulobacteraceae bacterium
ACCTGGGTCCTGACCCCGGCCGGCGCACGTCGCCTCGCCATACCGCTGAAGGCCAGCGTCGCCGACCTGGTCGACGGCCGGGTGATCGTCCAACTCGACGAGGCCTGGACCGCCGGGGGCGTCAGCTTCATCCCCGGGGCCGTGGCGCAACTGGATCTCGCCGCCGTCAAGGCTGACCCGGAACACCTGCGTCCCAGCCTGGTGTGGGCTCCCGGCCCGCGCGAATCGTTGGGCGAAGTCGCCTCGACCCGCGACAAGCTGCTGGTCTCGATCCTCGACAATGTGCGTGGCCGCGCCTTCGTGTTCACGCCCGTCACCGGCGGCGGCTGGACCCGCGCCCGCCTGGACCTGCCGGACAACCTCACCATCGGCTTCGCCGCCGCCGACGAACGCTCGAACCTGGCTTTTGTAGGAGCCAGCGGTTTCCTGAACCCCTCAGCGCTGTGGCTGGCCGACGCCGCCACCGACAAACTGTCGCTGGCCAAGACCTTGCCGCCGAAGTTCGACGCTTCGGGCGATGTGGTCGAGCAGTTGGAGGCCACGTCGAGCGACGGGACCAAGATCCCCTATTTCGTGGTCCACCGCCGGGACATCAAATTCGACGGTTCAACCCCCACCCTGCTGACCGCATACGGCGGCTTCCAGGTCAGCAATACTCCGGCCTATTCAGGCGCCATCGGCAAGCTGTGGCTGGAGCGCGGCGGGGCCTATGTCCTTGCCAACATCCGCGGCGGCGGCGAGTTCGGGCCGGCCTGGCACGAAGCCGGCCTCGGGGTGAAGCGTCAGATCATTTATGACGACTTCACCGCCGTGGCCAAGGACCTCATCGCCCGCAAGATCACCAGCCCGCGGCGCCTCGGCATCGAGGGCGGCTCCAACGGCGGCCTGCTGATGGGCGTGGAGTTCACCCAGCACCCCGAGCTGTGGAACGCCGTGGTCATCCAGGTGCCGTTGCTGGATATGATCCGCATCTCCAAGATCGCCGCCGGCGCCTCCTGGGAAGGCGAGTATGGCGACGTCAACACCGACCCCGCGGCGCTGGCCTTCTGGCTCAAGACCTCGCCCTACCAGAACCTGAAAGCCGGGGTGCGCTATCCCGAGCCGTTCATCTTCACCACCACCAAGGACGACCGCGTCGGCCCGCAGCACGCGCGCAAGTTCGCCGCCCGGATGGAGGAGATGGGCCTGCCGTTCTACTACTATGAGAACACCGAAGGCGGCCACGGGGCCGGGGCCGACCTCAAACAGGCCGCTCACGTCACGGCCCTGACCATGACCTATCTGCAGAAGAAGCTGATGGACTGAGGGCCTAGCGGCCTTGCCAGCCGGTCGCCACCCAGGAATGGCCGCCGACGTGCCGAGCCTCGATGACGTCGGGATCGCCCTTGGCCGGGCGCGTCGTCCGGCGGGCCCCCAGGACGACGGCGGCGATGGCCAGGACCGCCGAGCCCATCACCGCCAGGACCACCACGGCGAAGGCGACGACTGTCGCCACGATAGCGCCGACCACGCCGGTCAGCGCCCAACCGAGCATCGTCCCGATCCGGGCCAGGCCGCCGGCGGCCGATTGATGGGGACTCCAGGCTTTGCCGATCGGCCGGTTGGTAGGCATGTTCGATCGCCTTCCCTTCGCGAGGCCCGAAGACTCTTCGGCTTGCATTCCGGGCGCGTCAACGGTTTGTGCGCGCCATGACCCCTCTTCAACGCGTCGAAGGGCGCTGGAGTTTCTGGATCGACCGAGGAGGCACGTTCACCGATGTCATCGGCCGATCGGCCGAGGGCGCTCACCACACACTCAAGCTGCCCTCGCGGTCGCCGACCTACGAAGACGCCGCGGTCGAAGCCATGCGCCGTCTGCTGGGCGCGGCCCCAGGGGCGCCGTTCCCGGCCGATGAAGTAGCCGCAATCCGGGTCGGCACCACCGTGGCCACCAACGCCCTCCTGGAGTGGACCGGGGCCAGGACTCTGTTCGTCGCCACCCTGGGCTTCGCCGACGCCCTGATCATCGGCGACCAGACCCGCCCCGCTCTCTTCGCCCTCGATATCGTGAGGCCGGCGCCGCTCTACGGCGCGGTCGTCTAGGCCAGTGAGCGATTGGCTGCCGACGGCAGCGTGGTCACGCCGCTCGACGAGGCGCATCTGGCGGCGCAGTTCGCGATCGCCAAGGCCCAGGGCTTCGAAAGCATCGCCATCGCCTTCCTGCACAGCGACCTCAATCCCGCCCATGAGGTGCGCGCCGCCGACCTCGCCCGCGCCGCGGGGTTCAGTTACGTGGCCGTGAGCAGCGAGGTCTCGCCCCTGCCGAAATACCTCGAGCGCGCCCAGACCACCGTCGCCGACGCTTATCTGACCCCGCCACTGCGGGCCTACGCCGAGGGCCTGTCCAACGCCGTGGCCGGGGCCGAGCTCTTTTTCATGACCTCCAATGGCGGCCTGGCGCGCGGCGGCGCCTTCCGCGGGCGCGACGCGGTGGTCTCCGGTCCCGCCGGCGGGGTGGTCGGCGCGGCCAGAATCGCCGAGGCCGCCGGGGCGAACGCGGTGCTGGGTTTCGACATGGGCGGGACCTCCACTGATGTCTGCCGCTTCGCTGGCGCGCTCGAGCGTCGCGACACCGCCCAGGTGGCCGGGGTGAAACTGCGCGCGCCGATGCTGGACGTCGTGACCGTCGCCGCCGGCGGCGGCTCGATCCTGGCCTTCGACGGCCTGAGGGCCCGCGTGGGGCCAAGGAGCGCCGGGGCGGAGCCGGGTCCGGCGTCCTACGGCCGCGGCGGCCCGGCGACGGTCACCGACGCCAACCTGGTCGTTGGCCGGCTGGACCCGCGGTTTTTTCCGCCCGTGTTCGGCCCGAGCGGGGAGGCGCCGTTGGATGTCGGAGCCGCGACCGCCAAACTGGAGGCGCTGGCCACGGCCATGGGCGCGACCGACGCGCGCACGGCCGCGCTGGGGTTCATCGACGTGGCCGTCGAGCAGACCGCCGCCGCCATCCGCCGCATCTCCACTGAGCGCGGATTTGACCCCCGCGACCACGCCCTGGTGGCGTTCGGTGGCGCGGCCGGCCAGGTGGCTTGCGCCACCGCCGAGGCCCTGGGCGTGCGCGAGATCCTGTGTCCGCGCTTCGCCAGCCTGCTTTCGGCCTGGGGCATCGGCCAGGCGCGCCTGCGGGTGACCCGCCAGGCCGGCCTGGAACGACCGCTGGATGCCGCCGGCCTCGCCGCCGCCGGCGATCTCGCCGCCGAACTCGGCGCGCGGGCGAGTCAGGACCTCGAGCGCCAGGGCGCCAAGGCCGATGTTGTCGTGATCCGCCTGCGCATCCGCTATCTCGACAGCGACGCCGCCCTGGCCGCGCCGCTCGCCTCACTGGTCGAGACGGTTTCGGCCTTCGAGACCGCGCACCGGCGTCTGTTCGGCTTCATCGAGACCGGCCGGTCGATGCTGATCGCCAGCGTCGAAGCCGAAGCCATCGAGGCCGAGGAGGATGCGGTTTCCACACCGGGCCCGGCGCCACAGTTCGCCCCCGACGGCGCGCAGGCCGAAGTGGTGTTCGCCGATCGTCTGGCCGGGCCTGTCGAGGGCCCGCGGCTGATCGTCCGCGGCGACACCCAGATCTGGCTGGAGCGCGGCTGGCGGGCCAGCCCCGAGGCCGACGGCCTGCTGCGCCTGACCCGCACCGGCGGTGCGGTCGCATCGCAAGTCGACGCCGTCACGGTCGACCCGGTGACCCTGGAGCTCTTCAACCGCCGGTTCATGGGCGTCGCCGAGGCCATGGGCGCGGCGCTCGAGCGCACCGCCCGCTCGGTGAATATCAAGGAGCGGCTCGATTTCTCCTGCGCCTTGTTCGACGCCGGCGGCGGGCTGGTGGCCAACGCTCCGCACATGCCGGTGCACCTGGGCTCAATGGACGCCAGCGTGCGGGCGGTGATGCAGCGCCATCCGCACTTCGCCCGCGGCCAGGCCTTCGCGCTCAACAACCCCTACGCCGGCGGCACCCATCTGCCCGACATCACCGTGGTCATGCCGGTATTCGTCGGCGAGGAGGAGGTTCCGGCGTTCTTCACCGCCGCGCGCGGCCATCACGCCGATGTCGGCGGGATCGAGCCCGGCTCCATGCCGCCGTTCTCGCGCACCCTGGCCGAAGAGGGGGTGCTGCTCGACGCCCTGCCGATCATGGAAGACGGCGAATTCCTCGAGGCGGCGACCTTGGCGGCCCTGACGGCGGGCGCGTGGCCGAGCCGCGCCCCCGAGCGCAACCTCGGCGACCTCAAAGCCCAGATCGCCGCCTGCCAGGCGGGGGCGGCCGCCGTCGCCGGCCTGATCGAGACTTGGGGCGGTGAGCTCGTCAGGCGCTACATGGGCGTCGTCCAGGACAACGCCGCCGCCTGCGTCCGCCGGGCCATCGAAAGCCTGTCCGACGGCGAGGCCTGCGTCCCCATGGATGGCGGCGGCCTGATCGCAGTCAAGGTCACGGTCGACAAAGCCAAACGCGAAGCGGTGCTCGACTTCACCGGTTCGGCGCCGCAGCTGCCGTCGAACTACAACGCCCCGACCTCGATCGTGCACGCCGCCGCCCTCTATGTGTTCCGCACCCTAGTCGACGACGATATCCCGCTGAACGCCGGCTGCCTGAAGCCGCTGAAGATCCTGGTTTCCGAAGGCTCGATGCTGAGTCCGCGCCCGCCCGCCGCGGTGGTCGCCGGCAATGTCGAGACCAGCCAGCACCTGGTCGACGCCCTCTACGTCGCGCTGGGGGTCCTGGCCAACTCCCAGGGCACCATGAACAACTTCACCTTCGGCGACGCGGAGCGGCAGTACTACGAGACTATCTGCGGCGGGGCGGGGGCCAGCGCCCGCGCCGACGGGGCCAGCGCGGTCCACACGCACATGACCAATTCGCGCCTGACCGACCCGGAGATCCTCGAGCGGCGCTTCCCGGTCAGGCTGGAGCGGTTCGCGCTGCGCAGCGGCTCCGGCGGGGCCGGCGACCACCGGGGGGGCGAGGGGACGGTGCGCCGCCTGCGCTTCCTGGCCCCTATGCGGGCGGCCTTGCTTTCGACCCGCCGGGCCCATCCGCCTCGCGGCCTTAGCGCCGGCGGCGACGCCTTGCCCGGTCGGCAGAGGTTGATCGCGCCCGACGGTGCGCTAAAGGAGTTGCCGGCCTGCTTCAGCCTCGAAGTCCAGGCTGGAGACATCATCGAGATCGAGACCCCTGGGGGCGGGGGCTTCGGCGCCAAGCCGCCTTCGGGCCGCCCTTGAGGAGACGAGCATGCCCCTTCCCGCCTTGGTCCTGGCGCTTTCGCTGATGGCCGCCGACGCCGCCCCGCCACCCGAGGGCGAGCCCCTGCCCTCCGGTGCGCCGAAGCAGGACTATCCCCTGGCCGCCTGGTGCTATGGGGCGCTCAGCGAATACCTAGACGTCTATGAGCGGGTGAAGCCCGACCTCATCGCCATCGACAAACAATACGGATCCTCGGTGCCTGACGAAAAGGAGCCCTACGCCTCCGACATGGCCGCCGCGCGCGTGGAGCTGAAGCGGATCGCCCAGGCCGTGCAGGC
>DASXMK010000370.1:0-1658 GCA_036495705.1 Caulobacteraceae bacterium
AGTTCAAAGCCGCCTTGCTCGCCCGGTAGAGCTCGATGCCGCCGGCGCTCGCCCCCTCGACGCTGCCAAGCTGCGAGGTCATCAGACCGATCACGCCGCCATGGGGTTTGACCTGTTTGAGGAAGATTTCCGCGAACCGCACAGGGGCCAGGGAATTGGTGATGAACAGATGGCTGAATTCCTCGTCCGATACCGTGCGCGGGTTGGCCTGCGGTCCGCCGACCCCGGCGTTGACCACGATAAGATCGAAGGTGTGGCCGTCGAGCTTGTCGCGCAAGGCGGCCACCGATTGGGCATCGGCGGTGTCCACCACCGCGACATTCACCCGGCCGCCGGAATTGTTGGCCACATCATTCAGGGCCGAAGCCTTGGCCGGATCGCGGGCGGTGCCGGTGACTTCCCAGCCGCGGCGCTCGAACTCGCCCACCAGGCCCAGACCAATGCCGCGCGAAGCGCCGACGATGAGAGCGGTCTGGGTCATGACGAGACTCCTTTGTTCTGGGTTCCCGCACAGTTAGGTCGTGGAGGCTCGCGCGCCAAGGTCCCGCCTCCGCCCATGGAAGAGGTCTCTAGCCCAGCACGGCCGCGAACTGCTCCACCACCCAGTCCGTCTGGGGCGCGGTGATGACCAGCGGCGGGGCGATGCGGATGGTGTGCTCGTGGGTCTCCTTGCACAGCAGGCCGCGGGCCTGCAGCGCCTGGCAGTAGGCGCGCGCGCCACCGGCTTCGTCGTGCAGCTCGACGGCGACCATCAGGCCGCGGCCGCGCACTTCCTTGACGACGTTCGCGCGGAGATCCTCGAGCCCGACCTTCAGACGCTCGCCCTGGATGGCGGCGTTTTCGATCATGCCCTCCTCGATGAGCACCTTGAGCGCCTCGCGGGCCACGGCGCAGGCCAGGGGATTGCCGCCGAAAGTGCTGCCGTGCTCGCCGGGCTTCAAAACGCCCAGGACCTCGCGGTTGGAGAGCACGGCGGAGACCGGATAGAAGCCGCCGGACAGCGCCTTGCCGATCAGGGTCAGATCCGCCTCGACGCCTTCGTGTTCCTCGGCCAGCAGCTTGCCGGTGCGCCCAAGGCCCGTTTGGACCTCGTCGAGGATCAGGATCACATCGTGGCGAGTGCACAACTCACGGGCGGCGGCGAGGTACCCCGGCGGCGGAATGATCACCCCAGCTTCGCCCTGGATCGGCTCGACCAGGAAGGCCACGGTGTTGGCGGTGATGGCCGCCTCCAGCGCGTCGACGTCGCCGAACGGGACGACCTTGAACCCCGGCCCGAACGGCCCGAAACCGAGTGTGGAGGCCGGGTCGGTGGAAAAACCCACCACGCTCAGCGTGCGGCCGTGAAAATTGCCGGCGCAGGCGATGATCTCGGCCTGGCCAGCTGAAACGCCCTTGACCTCATAGCCCCACTTGCGGGCCACCTTGAGCGCGCTCTCCACGGCTTCCACGCCGGTGTTCATCGGCAACACCGAATGTGACTTCGTCAGTACACAGAGTTCTTCGTAGAACAGGCCGAGCTGGTCGTTGCGGAAGGCGCGCGAGGTCAGGGTCAGGCGCTGGGCCTGGTCGATCATGGCTTTCAGGATGCGCGGGTGGCAGTGCCCTTGGTTGACGGCCGAATAGGCGGCCAGAAAATCAAGGTAACGGCGCCCTTC
>DASXMK010000371.1:0-2242 GCA_036495705.1 Caulobacteraceae bacterium
CACCACCAGGTCGTACCCTTGACGATGCCGGGGACGTACTTCGCCTTCTGCTCCTCGTTACCGTATTCGAGAAGAGTCGGGCCGAACATCATCACGCCCATGCCGCCGATGGGGTTCCAGGCTCCGGCGCCGTTCATCTCCTGCTGCAGGATGCGCGCCGCGGCCGCGTCGAGGCCTCCGCCGCCATAGGCCTTGGGCCAGGTGGGAACCCCCCAGCCGGTCTCGCCCATGGCTCCAGTCCAGGCGCGCACATCCCCGTCGGCCGGGGCGGCGCCTTCCATGTACATCAGGGCGCTGCGCCCCTTCAGGGTCGGGGAAAAGTGCGCCTTAAGCCAGTCCCTGACTTCTCCCCGAAAGGCTTCCGCCGCCTCGCCGCCGAAATCCGCCATGCTGTTCTCGTTGTCCTTATGTCTTGATCAGGCCGAGCGCGTGGAATCCGGCAGGCCCAGGATGCGCTTGGAAATGATGTTGTTCTGAATCTCGAACGAGCCGCCAAAGATGGTGGTGGCCTTGCCCGACAGCCAGGCGCGCACCGCCGCGCGCTCTTCGTCGGTGTAGGCTTCGCCCTCCCAGCCGAGACCCTGAGCGCCCATAGCCTCCAGGGTCAGCTCGGCCTTATCCTGGCCGATGCGGGTGCCGGAATTCTTCATCACCGACGTGGCGGCGGAGGGGTTGAGGTTGCCTTTGGCCTCGTCGGCGGCGCGCTTCATGGTCAGGCCGTGGGCCTTGGCGTCGATCATCTGGGCGATCACCCGCTCGCGCAGATCGCCCGCCCCAAGGTCGCCGTCGTCAGCGGCATAGGCCTCGGCGATGGCCGTCAGCGGCTTGCCGGCCCCCATCAGCCGCCCGCCGCCCTGGCCGGAGCGTTCATGCTGCAACAGGCGCTTGCCCACCGACCAGCCGCCGTTCAGCGGCCCGACCATGTCGTTTTTCTCGACCCGCGCGTCGGTGAAAAAGGTCTCGCAGAACGGCGAGTTGCCGGCGATGAGCTTGATCGGCCGCGTCTCCACGCCGCTTTGGCGCATGTTGATGAGGACGAAGGAAATGCCTTCGTGTTTCTTGGTGGTATCCGTCCGTACAAGGCAGAAACACCAGTCCGCATACTGAGCGCCTGAAGTCCAGATCTTTTGGCCGTTGATTTTCCAGTGGTCGCCGGCGTCCTCGCAGCGGGTGGTGAGGGCGGCGAGGTCCGATCCGGCGCCCGGCTCGCTGTAACCCTGGCACCAGCGCAGCTCGCCGCGCACGATCGGCGGAATGTGGCGTTGCTTCTGATCCTCGGTGCCGTATTCCAGCAGGGTCGGGCCGAACATGCTGGTGCCCATGCCGACGATGGGGTTGGTCGCGCCGATGGCGGCCATTTCCTCAAAGAGCACCCGCGCCTCGGCATTGGAAAGCCCGCCGCCGCCGTAGGCCTTGGGCCAGGTCGGCGCGCCCCAGCCCTTTTCGGCCATGCGCTGTTTCCACGCCTGGGCCTCGCCGCTCAGCTTTTCCGGCCCCGGAATGATTTCCGCCGGCGCGGTCGGATCGAGGGCCAGGGTGGAGGGGAAATTCTCCGCCAGCCAGGCGCGCGCCTCGCCGCGAAAGCCTTCGAGATCGTCCATGGCGTTCCTCTCAATTAGCCTTGATCGGGTCGGGAAGCCCCAGAACCCGCTTGGCGACGACGTTGAGATTGATTTCCGAAGTGCCCCCTTCGATGGAATTGCCTTTGGAGCGCAGCCAGCCGCGCGCGGCTTGGCGCTCGGCCGGGCTGAAGCCTTCGCCGTCCCAGCCCAGGCCTTGGGCCCCCAGGGCCTCGACCATCAGCTCCGAGCGCTCCTGGGCCAGGGTGGCGGCGGCGTATTTGATGATCGAGGTGGCGGCGCTGGGACCATTGCTGGCTCGGGATTCGGCGGCGACGCGCGCCAGGGTCAGGAAGAAGGCCTGAGAATCGATCCGGCTCTTGGTGATCCGGGCCCTGAGGTCGGCGTCGGCCAGAGCCCCGGACGCGTCCAGGCCCACCGCCCGCTTGGCCACTTCGGCCAGGTCCCCGGCCGCGCCGCCAGCCGCCCCGCCGCCGCCGACGAAGCCGCCGGAGATGTTCTGGCGCTCATATTGCAGCAGGCGCTTGGCGATCTCCCAGCCGCCGTTCACTTGCCCGACGAGATTGCCTTTGGGGACCTTCACGTCGGTGAAAAAGGTCTCGCAGAACGGTGACTCACCTGAGATCAGCGCGATCGGCCGTGTCTCCACCCCGCTCGAGGCC
>DASXMK010000372.1:0-2034 GCA_036495705.1 Caulobacteraceae bacterium
TCGGTCGCCACGGTCGCCGAAGCGATCGGAGTCTCCTCCATCAGCACGTCGTAACAGGTCAGCTTGCGCATCGCCGCAGTGACGCCCAGGCCGGTCGAGGCGTTGCCCTGCGGATCGGTGTCGATCAGCAGCACTTTCTGACCCATCGCCGCCAGGGCGGTGCCCAGGTTGATCGCCGTCGTGGTCTTGCCGACGCCTCCCTTCTGGTTTGAAATAGCCAATATTCTCAATGGCTTAGCGGACACGCGCGAGCTCCGTGAGTTCCAGGACGCGCCCGCGCGGATCGCTCAGGCTGGGATGGATGGCGAGTTCGAATCGCCATGATTTCCGCGCCTCGGCAACCTCCGTGTCAACCTCGGCGCCCTTCAAAAATAACCCCTTCGTGTGGCGTTTCAGAGTCGGCCGGGCGAAGGCCAGGAGCCGGGTCAGCGGGGCGCAGGCCCGGGCGGTGACCACCTCGACCTGAAGCGGCAGGTGCTCGGCCCGAGCGTGGTGAATCTCGGCCGGCAGACCCAGCGCCTGCACCACCTCGGCGAGGAAACGACAGCGCTTGGCCACGCTCTCCACCAGATGGACCCGCGTTCCTGGCGCATCGGCCAACAGGATGGCCAGGACCAGGCCCGGAAAGCCGGCTCCGGCGCCGAGATCGGCCCAGGTTCTGGCCTCGGGGGCCAGGGCCAGCAGTTGCGCGCTGTCGAGGAAATGCCGCGTCCAGAAATCCGCCAGAGTGCTGTCGCCGACCAGATTCATGCGCCGGTTGGTTTCGATCAGCATGAGGCGGAAGCGCTCGACATCTTCCAGGCGCGTCTGGCTGGCGCCGATGTCCCTGACGAACTTTGCGGCGGCCTCAGGCCACGTGGCGGCGTCGGACATGAGCCAGGAGGGCGGTCAGCGCGCCGGGCGTCACCCCTTCGATGCGCGAGGCTTGGCCCACGGTCGCCGGGCGCACGGCGGCGAGCTTCTCGCGCGCCTCGTTGGAAAGACCGCCGAGGGCGCGGTAATCGAGGTCGGCCGGAAGGGCGAGATGTTCGTCCCGCCGGAACAGGTCGATGTCGACAGCCTGGCGATCGAGATAGCCGCTATAGGCCGCGTCGATCTGCACCTGCTCGCGAACATCTTCTGGCCATGCGCCAATCTGCGGCCACAGCGACGCCAAGGCCTCGAAGCCGATATCCTTGTGCGCCAGGAGCTGCACGAGATTGCGCCGCTGCCCGTCCGCCGTGACTTTGAAGCCGGCTCTGGCGGCCTCGGCCGGAGTCAGAGTCAGCGCCTGGGCCAGTTCGCGCGCCGCCGCCAGCGCCGCCGCCTTGCCGGCGAAGGCCCGGGCTCGCCCGGGGCCGACCACGCCCAGCGCCTGGCCCAGCGCCGTGAGCCGCTGGTCGGCGTTATCCGCCCGAAGGGTGAGGCGATATTCGGCCCGGCTGGTGAACATGCGGTAGGGTTCGCTGACCCCGGCCGTCACCAGATCATCGATCATCACCCCGATGTAGGCTTCGTCGCGCCGGAAAGCGGCGGCCGGGGCGCCGGACGCGGCGCGGGCGGCGTTCAATCCCGCCATCAGGCCCTGGGCGGCCGCTTCCTCATAGCCGGTGGTGCCGTTGATCTGACCAGCCAGATAGAGGCCCGGCAAGCGCTTGACTTCCAGAGCCGTGCTCAGTTCACGCGGATCCACATAGTCATATTCGATCGCGTAGCCGTGGCGGACCACACGCACGGCCTCCAGGCCGGGAATGGTGCGCAGGAACGCGTCCTGGGTCGCCGCCGACACCGAGGTGGAAATACCATTGGGGTAGACGGTGCTATCGTCGAGGCCCTCGGGCTCGAGGAAGATCTGGTGGCTGTCGCGGTCGCCAAACCGCACGACCTTGTCTTCGATCGAGGGGCAATAGCGCGGCCCGCGGCCTGACAGCCGCCCACCGTAGACCGCCGATTCGCCCAGTCGGGCGGCGATGATGGCGTGGGTGGCGGCCGTGGTGGCGGTGATCCCGCACTCGACCTGGTCCTGAACGATGGCCCGGGTCATGAACGAAAACG
>DASXMK010000373.1:0-3373 GCA_036495705.1 Caulobacteraceae bacterium
GACCCCCGCCCTCGATCATGGCCGGGCCGCCAATGCCGATGTTGCAGTCGCCGGTGCAGATCAAAATCTCGCTCAAGCCGGCGAAGGAGGCGTTGCCGGCGAAGCAGCGGCCCGAGACGACGGCGATCTTGGGCACGACGCCGGCCAGTTGGGCGAAGGATTTGAAACTGGGCGTGGCCAGTCCCGATGCGCCGACTCCGTCGGTGTCGCCAGGCCGTCCGCCGCCGCCTTCGGCGAACCACACCACCGGCAGTTCCTGGCTCTCGATGATCTCCAGCAGGCGATCGGTCTTCATGTGGTTCATGTGGCCCTGGGTGCCGGCCAGCACGGTGAAGTCGTAGGCCAGGGCGGCGCAGCGGGCCTCTTCTGGCGGGAACAGCGCGCCGTTGACGGCGCCCACGCCGCAGACCAGGCCGTCGGCCGGGCTGATGCGCAGCAACTCCTGCTCGGAGCGGCGCCGGCGTTGGGCGGCCAGGGCGAAGGCCCCGTACTCAAGAAAACTGCCCGGATCGACGAGATCGTCGATGTTCTCCCGCGCCGTGCGCTGGTTGCGCGCCCGCCGGCGGGCAACCGCTTCCGGGCGGGCCTCGTCGCGGGTGAGCCGCCAGCGGGCCTCGACCTCGGCCAGATCCGGGCGGATGAAATCGAGATCGATGTCCTCGGCGGCGGCCTCGTCCTCCCCCTCGACATGTTCGGGGGCGATGAACAGCAACGCCTGGCCCTTGTTGACCACTTCGCCTTTGGCGGCGGCGAGGGTGGCGACGCGGCACGCCACCGGGGCGGCGACCACATGCTCCATCTTCATCGCCTCGAGGATGGCCAGGCTCTGGCCCTGACGGACGACATCGCCCGGAGCGACATCGATCGAGCCGACCGTGGCCTGCAGGCCGGCGACCACGGCTTCGGTTCCGTGCGGGGCGGCGATGGCCGCATGGGTCGACCGGGCAAGGCTCTGCGTGGGCATGGTCCGGGCCGGCAGGGCCGCGGCGGTGGCGACCAGCTCGGCGGCGTGGTCGTCGATGAGCCGGGTGGTCATCTTTCCGGCCAGCACGTCCGGCCGCGCCAACAGCGCACGCAACAGCGACGCATTGGTCTCCACGCCCTCGATGCGGAACTCAGCCAGGGCGCGGGCGGTGCGGGCCGCCGCCCGTTCAAGCGATGGTCCGGTCCCGACCACCTTGGCCAGCAGGGGATCGTAGTTGGGGCTGGTGACATAGCCGGCCCAGCCGTAGCCATCGACCCGCACGCCCGGCCCCGACGGCGGCTCATAGGCCTCCAGCCGTCCGCCCGTGGGGACGATCCCGCCCTCGGCCGTCAGGGTCTCCAGGTTCACCCGCGCCTCGACCGCGAAGCCGCGCGCCGGCGGCGTGGCCCCCAGTCCCGCCGCGGCCAGGGTCTCGCCGGCGGCCAGCCGGATCTGGGCCTGGACCAGGTCGACGCCGGTGACTTCCTCGGTGATGGTGTGCTCGACTTGCAGGCGGGCGTTGGCCTCGATGAAGGCGAAGCGGCCGCTGTCTGCGTCGAGCAGGAACTCGACGGTGCCGAGAGTGCGGTAGCGGACCGCCGCGGCCAGGGTGACGGCGGCGTCGAACATGGCCTCGCGCACGGTCTCGTCGAGATTGGGAGCCGGGGCGATCTCAATGATCTTCTGATGCCGGCGCTGCAGCGAGCAGTCGCGCTCGCCCACCGCCAGGACGCCGGTCTTGTCGCCGGCCACCTGCACCTCGATGTGCCGGGCGTGCTCGATCAGGCGCTCGGCGTAGAGGCCGTCGTGCCCGAACGCCGCCTGCGCCTCGCGACCGGCGGCGGCGAAGGCCTCGGCGATGTCGTCGCGCCGGCGAACGATACGCAGGCCGCGTCCGCCGCCGCCGGCGACCGCCTTGATGATCATGGCCCCGCCGCGCGGCAGGCTTTTAAAGAAGGCCTCGATGTCGGCCAGGCTTCCGGCGACGCCCTCGATCACCGGCACGCCGTGGCGGGCGGCGATGGCCCGGGCCTTGGCCTTGTCGCCGAGGGTCTCGAGGGCTTCGGGGGAGGGGCCGATGAAGGTCAGGCCGGCGGCGTGGCAGGCCCTGGCGAAGGCGGCGTTCTCGGCCAGAAAACCATAGCCGGGATGCACGGCGTCGCAGCCGGCTTCCTTGGCGGCGGCGACCATGGCGGCGATGTCGAGATAGGCGCGCGCGCCGGAGGCGGCCAGCGGCGCGGCGCGGTCGCCCGCCCTGACGTGCAAAGAGGCGGCATCGTCGGCGGCGAATACGGTGGTGGTTTTGAGGCCAAGCTCGGCCGCCGCCCGGGCGATGTGGATGGCGATCTCGCCGCGATTGGCGATCAGGATGTGGGTGACGGGCATTCGCCTCCCCGGGGTCGTTGTCGTTGCACCATAGGGGGGAATGGCGGCGGGCCAAACGCTTGACTCTTGATCGCGCCGGTCTAGAACAAAAAGAGAACAAAGGATGTTTCAATGTCGCGCCACGCGCGTCTCACGGCGGTGCGGGAAAGGCTCGCCGCCCTGGAAGGAGCCGGGGACCGCGGCGTGGCGCCATTCGGCGATCCGCGCGTCGATGGCCGGCTGCCCGGCGGCGGGCTGGCGCTCGGCCGCTGGCATGAAGTGGGTGGTGAAGGGATGGAGATCGAGACCGCGGCCGCCGCGGGCGCCTTCGTCGCCGCCCTGCTGACGCCGCTGGCCGCCCTGGGCGCGGTGGTGTGGGTGATGCGCCGCCAGGACCTCTATGCCCCGGGCCTGGCCGGTCTGGGCTTTCCGGCCGAGCGCCTGATCCAGGTGCGCGCGCCCAGCGAAACCGAGGCCCTGATCGCCCTGGAGGATGCTTTGGGCGCGGCCGGCGTCGTCGCCGCCGTGGGCGAGGTGGAGGCGCTGGATCTCACCGCCGGGCGGCGGCTGCAACTGGCCTGCGAACGGAGCGGCGCCACCGGCTTCGTCATCCGCCGGCGCCTGTTCGGGGCCAAGGCGGCGCCGGATCTCGGGGCCGCGGCGGCCACGCGCTGGCGCATCGCCTCGGCCCCCAGCGAACCGGCGCCGGGCGAGCCGGGCCTGGGCCCGCCGCGCTGGCGGGTGGAGCTGGAACGCTGCCGGGGCGGACGCACGGGGGTTTGGATCATGGAGAAGAGCGATGGCGCGCTGCCTTTGCGTGTGGTCGCCGAACTGGGCGATCGCCAACTGGATACGCCGCTATCCCTCCGCCTCGCGGGGTGAGGCTTTCGCCCTCATCGCCACCGAGCGCGGCGTGCGCCGGCTGGCGGCGGTGGACAAGGGCGCGGCGGCTCTGGGCCTCGTCCCCGGCCAGAAGGTCACGGACGCCGCCGCCCTTGTCCCCGATCTGGTGACCGCCGAGGCCGATCCGGCCGCGGACGAACG
>DASXMK010000374.1:0-5664 GCA_036495705.1 Caulobacteraceae bacterium
CGGCGTTCTCCGACAGGAAACCGTAGCCCGGATGAATGGCGTCGGCCGCGGCCTCCTTCGCCGCGGCGATGATGTTTCCAGGAACAAGATAGCTTTCGCGCGCCGCCGCCGGGCCGATGCGCACGGCCGCGTCGGCCTGCCTGACGTGGGCCGCGTCGGCGTCAGCGTCGGAATAGACCGCGACGGTGCGGATGCCCATTCGCCGGGCGGTGGCGAATACCCGACGGGCGATCTCGCCCCGGTTGGCCACCAGGATGGAGGATATGCTCCTCGTCACCCCTACATCCTGAACACGCCGAAGCGCGTTTCCGGGATCGGCGCATTCAGCGCCGCGGAGATGGAAAGACCGAGCACATCGCGGGTCTGGGCCGGGTCGATAATGCCGTCGTCCCACAGGCGCGCGGTGGCGAAATAGGGGTTGCCTTCGTCCTCGTACTTTTGGCGGATGGGGGCCTTGAACGCCTCCTCCTGCTCGGTGGTCCAGCGATCGGCGTCGCGGTGCACGGTGGCGAGCACGCTGGCGGCCTGCTCGCCGCCCATCACCGAGATGCGGCTGTTGGGCCAGGTCCACAGGAAGCGTGGCGAATAGGCGCGGCCGCACATGCCGTAATTGCCGGCCCCGAACGAGCCCCCGATCAGGACGGTGAACTTGGGGACCTCGGCCGACGCGACCGCGGTCACCAGTTTGGCTCCATCCTTGGCGATGCCCCCGGCCTCGTATTTTCCCCCGACCATGAAGCCGGAGATGTTCTGCAGGAACACCAGCGGGATGCGGCGCTTGCAGGCCAGCTCGATGAAATGCGCCCCTTTCAGCGCGCTTTCTGAGAACAGCACGCCGTTGTTGGCCAGGATGGCTACCGGGAAGCCCCAGATGTGGGCGAAGCCACAGACCAGGGTGGCGCCATACAGCGCCTTGAACTCATCGAAGCGGCTGGCGTCGACGATGCGGGCGATCACCTCGCGCACTTCGTAGGGCGCACGCACGTCGACGGGCACGATCCCGTAGAGTTCGGTCGGATCGTAAGCCGGCGGTTCGGGGGCGACGGTGTCGAGGTCGACCCGCTTGATCGTATTCAGATTGGCGACGATACGGCGGACAATGGCCAAGGCGTGCTCGTCATCCTGGGCCACATAGTCGACCAGACCGGAGCGGCGGGCATGGGTGTCGGCCCCGCCCAGCTCCTCCGCCGAGATCACCTCGCCGGTGGCCGCTTTCACCAGCGGCGGCCCTCCCAAGAAGATCGTGCCCTGGCCGCGGACGATCACCGTCTCGTCGCTCATCGCCGGCACATAGGCCCCGCCCGCCGTGCACGAGCCCATGACACAGGCGACTTGGGCGATGCCTTCGGCGCTCATGCGCGCCTGGTTGTAGAAGATGCGGCCGAAATGCTCGCGGTCGGGAAACACCTCGGCCTGATGCGGCAGGTTGGCCCCGCCGGAATCCACCAGATAGACGCACGGGAGCCGGTTCTGCAGCGCGATCTCCTGGGCGCGCAGATGCTTCTTCACCGTCAGCGGGAAATAGGCCCCGCCCTTTACGGTGGCGTCGTTGGCGACGACGATCACTTCGCGGCCCTGCACCCGGCCAACGCCGGTGATCACGCCCGCCGCCGGGGCCTCGCCGCCATAAAGGTCGTGGGCCGCGAGCGCGCCCACCTCCAGGAACGGCGAGCCCGGGTCCAGCAGCCGCATCACCCGCTCGCGCGGCAGCAGTTTGCCCCGGCTCTGGTGGCGCGTGCGCGAGGCTTCCGGACCGCCCAGCGCCGCCTTGGCCGTGCGCTGGCGCAATTCCTCGACCAGACCGCGGTTCACCGCCGCATTGGCGGCAAAGCGCTCAGAGGCCGGATCGACCGCGGTGAGAAGTTTCCTCAT
Organism: Caulobacteraceae bacterium; assembly: GCA_036495705.1. Taxonomy (GTDB): domain Bacteria; phylum Pseudomonadota; class Alphaproteobacteria; order Caulobacterales; family Caulobacteraceae; genus Acaudatibacter. The sequence continues at coordinate 1,873 of DASXMK010000374.1, forward strand.
GGGGTGAAGCGATGACCTTTGAAAGCTGACACACAGCGGACGCAGCAGCGTTTATTACACCGCCGGCCGCCGGCTCGCGAGAAGCCAGCGGTCCTCCCACATCAGAGGGTCCGAAAGACGTCGACGATCAGCAGTCCATGGCCGATGTAGTCGTCCTCAGGCTAGGCGACGATGGCCTTGCGGATGGCCTCCTGGAAGTCGGTCAGCGCGCCCCTGACTGGTTGCTGGACGAAGAAAGCCGCCGTCAGTTCGAGTTCCGGGTCCGCCCAGCTCTCGGTTCCGTACGCGCCTCCCCAGCCGAATGCGCCGCGACTGCGGCCGGACTTGGCGACAGCCGGGTCGAGCGTAATGCCAAGCCCCAACCCGAACCCCATGCCGGCCGTGACCGGGGGTATCCAGTCGGCGAACAGCGAGCCCACCTGGTTGCGCGTCATCAGCGCGACGGTCGAGGGCCGGAGCAGGCGCCGGCCGTTCAACTCGCCGTGGTTGAACAGCATGGCCTCGAACTGCATGTAATCATGCGCCGTGCTCATCAGCCCGCCGGCGCCGGAGAAGTATTTGGTCGGGCGGACACCGAACATCGGCGGCGCCGTGCGCCAGGCGCCGTCCTTGCGCTCATAGAGCGTCAGCAGCCGCCCCTGTTTGGCCTCAGGCACGTTGAAGTAGGTGTCGCGCATGCCGAGCGGTTGGAAAAGACGCTCGCGCATGAACGCATCGGCCGGTTGGCCGGAGGTGATCTCGACGACCCGCAACAGGGTTTCGAAACCGTCGAGCGGCGAATATCGCCACAGTGTTCCCGGCTGGAAGTCCAGGGCGGACGATCCCAGGCGATTGATGTAGTCCGCCAGCGCCTCGCCTTCCACGTGCTTGATGGTGTTGACCAGCGAACCCGGCCCTGGGCCCAGGGTCGAGCCGAAGCTCGACAGTCCGGACGTATGGGTGAGCAGGTCCTTGACGGTGATTTCCCGATCGGCGGGGACCAACTTGACCTCCGATGCGACCTTGGCGCGCAGGGCCGGATCAGCGATCGCCCGCTCCCACCCGGCCGGCGGGACCGCTACCTTGGGATCCTTGAAGCTGGGAATGAAGCGGCTGACCTTGTCATCCAGCGACAGGCGGCCGGCTTCCATCATCATCAGGACGCAGACCGCGGTCAGCGGCTTGGTTGACGACATCATCCGGAAGAGGTCGTCCTTGCGCATGGGAGCGCCGGTCTTGACGTCCCGGACGCCCTGGGCCTCGTACCAGACCAGTTTGTTGCGCCGGGCGATGGCGGTGACGACGCCGGTCTGCTCGTTGCTGTCGATGTGCTTCTGCACCGTCGCGCGGACAGCTTCCAAACCGGCGCGCGACATGCCGACCTCCTCCGGGCGGTGGAGGGTCCAGTTGAACGCCCCGTGGCGGCTGGTCTCGGCCAGGATTGAAGGGGCGAGCGCGCTGGCGGCCAATCCCGCGCCCAGGCCAAGGAACCCGCGGCGCGCACAACGTATGTCAGTCATGTTCCAGCCCCAACCGCGAGAAAGTGCATTTTCAGTCATAAGTCATCAAATTCGGCAAACATCAAGCGCAACGAGGGGCGGCGGAAGCGCCAAGTGTAACGGCTTGAATTATGGCGCCGGCCTCACTTCAGCGCCTCGCCAGCCGTAGGCTGCGACCGCCGCGAAACACACCGCCGGCAGCAAGAATGCCGCCGGCGTGCCGAACGCCTCGGCGATCCTTCCCATCGGATAGGGCAGCAGGACGCCGCCGCCGATGGCCATCACCATCATCGACGCGCCGCGCTTTGTGGACGGGCCGAGGTCGGCCACGCCCAGGGTGAAGATGGTTGCGAACATGGTCGACATGAAAAAGAACACGGCGATCAGCGCCAGGGCCGAGAGCTTGGAAACGCCTGCGGCGACGACCAGACACAGCGCCAGATTGACGAGGCCATAGACGGTGAGGATGGCCCGCGGCCGGAAACGTAGCAGCAACCCGGTCGTGGCGAAGCGACCGATGAGATAGCCCGCCGTGGCGATGGAGAGCATGAAAGCCCCGCTTTTCGACGTCAGTCCGGGCCAGGTTTCCGTGACCAGATTGATGAAGAAGGCGCCGATGCCCACCTGCGCGCCGATGTAGAGCGCCTGGGTGAGGACGCCGAGACGAAAGTGCGACCTTGACCAGAGCCTCCGCTCTCCGGAAGCGGCCCCTTCCATCGGATCCGCGTGCGTGCGGGGGTCGATTTCAGGCAGGCGGGAGAAGCTGACGAAGAGGGCGAACGCCAGGACCGCCGCGGCGATGACAAGATAGGTCACCCGCACGGCGTCCTCGCCGCCGCCTGCGCCCGGTTGGGTATTGAAGAACAGCGATCCGCCGATAAGCGGGCCGAAAAACACGCCCAGCGCATTGAAGGATTGCGCCAGGTTGAGCCGTTGAGAAGCCTGTTCCGCCGGACCCAGAACGTTCACGTAGGTATCCGCTGACGTCTCGAGCAAACACAGCCCGGTCGCCATCACGAACATCGCGCCGACGAACATGGCGAAGTTCGCCGCCATCGCCGAGGGGATGAACAACAGCGCGCCCCCCGCGGTGACCACCAGCCCGGCGATGATTCCGGCCTTGTACCCGCGGCTGGTCAGCAAGAACCCCGCCGGAATGCTCATGATCAGATAGGCGCCGAAATAGGCCATCTGCAGCCACGTGGAATGCGCCTTGCCGACGTGCAGACTCTCCTGGAAGTGCTTGTTGAGGACATCGAGCAAGCCGTAGGCCAACCCCCAGACGGTAAAACAGGCGATGGCGATGGCCAGCGGGCCGCGCAATGAGGCGATGGGCCGGTCAAGTCCTGGCGCGACGGCGTCCGTCTCAATGGCCATGCGTCGCTCCCGTCTGCATTCTTACGCCAGCGCGCCTTCAAGGGTCTCACGCCAGTGAGCACGATAGGGTTCGAGCAGGAAGGCCAGGGGTTCGACCTTGACGAGGGGGGCCGGCGGAGCCAGGTGCGGATTGATCAGGCGCAGGGCGCCGTAGGACACCTCGTCGCGCGCGTTCGAGACGAAGACGCGCTGCTCCGGCCGCAGCGTCGCCAGGGCACGGACAAAGACCGGGTCCTCGGCAAACCGGCCCTCGACGATCAGCATTTCGCGCGAGCCTATGAGCTCCAGCGCCGCATCGGCCATGAGGGCGAGATACAAGCCGAGCACGGCCCTTCGATCGGATTGGTCATCAGGTTCATTGATCCACCGCCCCACCAGGTCTGGAAAGGGTCCGACGCCAGCGACGAACGAGGGGAGAACGAACACGCCAGCCTGCATCAGCATCGGCAGGCGCTCAATGAGGGTGTCGGGATCGGCGACGCCGGCAAAATCGAGGGGGTCATGGCCCGCGATCAGTTCGGCCTCACGCCCGCCCATGAACCGGGCCGAGGGCGTTGGCCAGCCGCTGACGTCGACATTGACCAGACAATCGCGCCGCTCGTTCAACGCCGGCGGCCGCTGCCACGCCAGTTGCTGCGAGGGCGAGCGCATGGCCACAAACCAGGTGCCTGTTGAAAGGACGGTGGCGTCGTGCCGGCCCACGACCGGGTGGCCCCGCGCCGCGAGCAGGGCGGCGTTGCTGTCGTGCAGTCCACAGAGCACGCGGCACTCCCGGGTCAGCCCGGTCTGCTCCGCCCAATGCTCAGTGATTTGACCGAGCGCGTCGCCGGCGTAACGCAGTTCTCCGAACCGAGGCGCCCAATGCCGGTCGAGGGAAAGCCGGCTCGGTCCGTTCTGATACGGCTCCCAAAGGTCGGTGTGGCATCCAAGGCTGGTC
>DASXMK010000375.1:0-1739 GCA_036495705.1 Caulobacteraceae bacterium
CTCCGCCGCCTCCGCCTCCGCCTCCGCCTCCGCCTCCGCCGCCGCCACCACCTCCGGCGTTCGAAACGCGTGATTACACGATCTACTTCCCGTTCGATCAGTATGTGATCACGCCGGAAGCCCAGGCGGTCCTTCAGGACGCGGCCAAATACGCCACCGATGGTCATGCGACCAAGGAGGTCGTGGTCGGCCACACCGACACCTCCGGCGGCGTCGCCTACAACCTGAGGCTCTCTGAGCGTCGGGCCAAGGCCACGGCCGACGGTCTGGTGTCTCTGGGCGTTCCGCAAGGGACCCTGGACGTCAGCTGGGTTGGCAAGACCGATCTCGCGGTCCAGACTCCGGACGGCGTCAAGGAACCGCTGAACCGCCGCTCGACGATCCACATCCAGTTCTGATCGTCACAGGTTCAGTCGAAACCACTGGAGCCCGGCCGAAAGGCCGGGCTCTTTGTTTGTGCGCCGGGGCCATGGACGCCGGCTGCGGCCAAAGGCTAAACCGCGCGCATGGCGATTGGGGTGTTCGATTCGGGCATCGGGGGTCTGAGCATCCACCACGCTCTGGTGCGACGCTTGCCCACCGCCGACTTCGTCTATCTCGCGGACCAGGCCAACACGCCCTATGGCGGGCGGCCGGGCGAAGACATCGTCGACCTGACCCGCGCCGGCTGTGACCAGCTGTTCGCCGCCGGATGCAGTCTGGTCGTTCTGGCTTGCAACACGGCCGCGGCCGTGGCCCTGCGGCGCCTGCAACAATCCTGGCTCCCGGGCTACCGTCGCCAGACGGGCCGCATCGTCAACGTGCTGGGGATCATAGTCCCGACCATCGAGGCGGCCACGGGCCTTCCCTGGACTCAGGAGGTGGAGCGGCCGAGCGACAAGGTGGAGCGCGTCGATGTGCTGGGCATATTCTCAACCCCCGCGACCTCGGCTTCACGGGTCTACGAGATCGAGATCGACAAACGCCGCGCCGACGTGGCGGTTTTCTCCGAGCCCTGCCCGACCCTCGCCCATGATATCGAGACCGACATGGCCGAGGGGGACCTTCGCCACGCGGTCGAAAGCCATGTCGCCAGCCTTAGCCGCCGGATCGGTCGGGCGCCCGACAGGGCGATACTGGGCTGCACCCACTATGAGATCATCGGCGAGATGTTTCGCTCGGCGCTGCCGGCGGGGGTTCCCCTGATCCACCAGCCTGAGGCTACCGCCAACGCCATCGCCGGCTACCTTGAGCGGCACCCCGAATATGCCGCCGGAGGCGACGGCGGCCGCCGGTTTCTCACCACCGGCCAGCCGGGGGCCCAGAACGGCCTGGTCGAACGGTTCTGGGGAACACCGCTACATTTCGAGGCCGCGTGAGCGCACTTGGCGCCCAAGATGGTTCGTCGACGCCGGCCAGGCATAAGCGCGGCCTAGGTGAAGCCGCGCGCGCCTCAGTGCACGCGCGTCTTCAGGCTCTCCAGTTCCTCCTTGAGCCGCAGCTTCTGGCGCTTAAGCTCCATGATGCGGAAATCGTCCGCGGCCGGTCGACTGACCTCATCCTCGATAGCTCGCTCCAGGGATTGATGGCGCAAGCCGAGTTCGCGGATGCGGGCTTCGATGGCCATGGTGGGAATCCTCCTTCTGCTGACCAAGCGTGAGTGAACACCTCTGACGCTCATCTGTCAGATCACATATGGTTGTGCGCGCGGCGGGGAGAAGAGATGGTGAAACAGGTGGCGCCGCGGCTGGTGGTGGGAG
>DASXMK010000376.1:0-11666 GCA_036495705.1 Caulobacteraceae bacterium
GGCGGCTCAACCGGCACATACCGCCGCTCCGCTTGTTTCTGGTTTCGCTGTTGATCTTCATGCTGTCGCTGGAGGTCGTGGTCCGCCAGGGCGTGCGCACAGCCGTGGCCAACACCGCCACCGCCAACTCCATCGCCTCAACCAGTCGCGCCTTGAGCGCCTCGGTGGGTGCGGCGAACGGCGCCTCGACCAGCGCGCTCGGCGCCGCGCCCAATGCCATGAGCGTCTCGGTGGACGTGGAGAGTGGAAAACCAACCGCCGTCAGGGTCGCGCCCGCTACCGCCGCCCAAGCCCGGGGCGCCGCGGCGGCCGCCAGGGCTCTGAAAGCCCACGGCGAGACGTCGCCGTCCAACGCCGCCAAGGCCCCGGGCGCCGTGAATGTCACGTTCGCCGAGGGTCGCGGCGATGCGTCACCGCAAGCGAAGTGGATTCGCGAGCATCTTGCCCGGGCGCTCGGCAATCCGACGTTCTATGTGACCGTGGTGTTCGAGTGGGCGCACCGGCTGGCGTTCCTGCTGCTGCCGATCCTGGCCGCCGAACTCACCGTGCTCTATTTCTATCGTCGGCGGTTCTTCGTCTTCGACCACCTGATGGTGGCCATGCAGTACCTGTCGTTCTGCTTCCTGCTGTGGGCGGCGGTGTGGCTGGCGCCGCTCAGGTTCTGGGGCTGGATCATCTTGCCGGCTTTGATCTGGACGCCGGCCAATCTGTTCCTGACCTTGCGCGGCGCTTATGGCTCGAGCGTGCTCGGCGCCGGGCTCAAAGCCCTGTTCCTGTGGACCTCGACCCTGGTCGCGTTCGGCCTGCTGATCGTCGGGTTGCTGGCCCTGGCGCTCGGACAGGTTTGAAGAACCTGCTAGAAGCGCCCGCGCCGGACGGGTGGCCGAGTGGTTGAAGGCAGCGGTCTTGAAAACCGCCGTGGGTTCACGCCCACCGTGGGTTCGAATCCCACCCCGTCCGCCACCCTTCGCCCAGGCGGACTTCAAGGTCTTACGCGATCTCCAAAGCCCTGCGCAGGCCCTCTGGATCGGCCTTGATCGCGCGCAGGAGCGTACAGGCCGGACCACTCGGCCGCTTTGCGCCCCGCTCCCATTCCTGCACCGTGCGGACGCTGAATTCATAGGCGGCGGCGAATTGGGCCTGGGACATGCCCGTGGCGCGGCGGATCGCGCGCACATCGATCGCCGGCGCCATGTCTGGCGCGGCGTCGCGGTTGGCCGCAATCTGCCGGGCGATGTCATCGTCCGTCATCGCGTCGATCTTATTCCAGTCTGTCGCCGCCAGCGCTTTTCGCGCCGCCTTACTCAGGGAATTCGCCAAAACGTTTCACCTCTCGATGGTTCGCCTTTCGCAGCGAGACCACACGTCGATCCCCTGCCCGATCGACATAGACACACGCAAACAGTCGACCATTGATGCGACCGAAAGCCACCTGGCGAACCTCACCGTAGTCGAAACGATCGTCGGTCATGGTCGCATGTGGCCCGGCGAACAGAAGCTCGGCCAAAGACAGCGAGACGCCATGTTTCTTTCGGTTGAGTTCGTCCTTGCCCGGGTCAAAGACGCACCTCACACTCGCATATATACGCCGCTGACGTATAACAAACAAGAAGTCGATAGGCGCCCGCTCAAGGCGCACCGCGCCATTCTGCTGGAGGCGCGGCGCGGGACGGGTGGCCGAGTGGTTGAAGGCAGCGGTCTTGAAAACCGCCGTGGGTTCACGCCCACCGTGGGTTCGAATCCCACCCCGTCCGCCACCTGCAGACGGCGCCTTGCACATTCGGAACGTCATTGTCTGGCCAATCGCATGAGGATCTTCGCCACGCGGCTCTTGCAGCACGCTCAGGTATAGACTAGTTACCTGACTAGTGCGTTCGCGCAGCGGAGGTTGCCGTGAGGGCTTGGCCGGTTCAGGATGCGAAAGCCCGCTTCAGTGAGCTGCTTGAAACGTGCTTGAGGGAAGGGCCGCAGGTTGTAACCAAGCGCGGCGCTGACGCGGCCGTTCTGGTTCCGGTAACCGACTGGCAAAGAATGAAGCACGCGACCAGGCCGACGCTGAAGGCCTTGCTCCTGGCTGACAGTGCGCGGGGGGAGTTGAACATTCCCACGCGTGGCGGGAGGCGCCGGCGGAAGGCGCGCGATCCCTTCTGACCCATCGATGTATCTCCTGGATACGAACGTTGTCTCAGAACTTCGCCGAACGCGTCCGCATGGCGCGGTGCTCACTTGGCTTGGAGACGTGCGGGACGAGCATTTGCACCTGTCCGCCGTAACCATCGGTGAGATTCAGGCAGGGATCGAGATCACGCGCGAGCAAGATCAAGCAAAGGCGGCTGAGATCGAGGCGTGGCTCGAGCAAGTTGTCGACACCTACAACGTCCTGGGCATGGACTCGCGAATCTTTCGCGTCTGGGCGCGTCTCATGCACCGCAGGACGGACCATCTCATCGAAGACGCCATGATCGCCGCCACCGCCGCGGTTCACAACTTGACCATTGTGACCCGCAACGTGCGCGATTTCGAGGACTTCGGCGTTCTGACGCTCAATCCTTTTGCAACGCGGCCCAGCTAGCAGAGGGCCATGGCGTTGAAGTAGTGCTCATCCTCATCGGCCGCAGCCCATTTCTCATCGAGCCCACGGTCGATTTACCGCACCCGATCCATGAAGCGGTTATCGACTCACCCCAGCCAGAACCTGTAGCTTCCCCTCACGCGTGGCGCGAGTTGCGTACCGCCGGAGCGACGTAGGGCGCTGGTGGAGTCGGGGTCGGGCATTATGTGGAATTGGATGGTCTCGCGCCAAGGAGTGAGCGTGATCGCTTTCCTCGCCGCGTTTCTCATCGGCCTGATTATCGTCTTCCTGGCTTACGCCTTCATGGCCCCCCCGCCACCGGCGGTTTGAAGACGCCGCCCGTCTCCGGTCAGTTGGTCTTTTCAGCGGCCTTGGCGGCGGCCTTGGCCTTGCGTTCGGCCTTGTCTCCAGCCGCGGTGGCTTCGCTGGCGGCGACCCGGGCGTTGGCTTCGGTGTCCTTGGCCGCCGAGGCGGCGGCGTCGGCGGCCTGATTGGCCACGGCGCTGGCCTGATCCTGGGTTCGTTCCGAACAGGCGCCGACCATGACGGCGGTGAGCAGGGCGGCGGCGAGAGCACGATGCATAGGGTCTGTCTCCGCTCAAGAACCTCTGCCGTGCAAAGCCGGTCGGGCCCCGAAAGGTTCCGCTGAGCCCGCTCAGCCCCCCGCGGACAATGCCGCGCAATACGTGATCGCCTTGCGCGCCGTGGCCGCCCAATCGTCGGGCGGATCCAGGGTCAGATAGAGCTCATAGAGCGCTTTGGCCGCGACCACCTCGCCGGATTTCATGCGCAGCTGCGCCAGATTGAACATGGCGTCGGCGTGGGCGGGGTCGGTTTTGAGCACCTGGCCGAGCTCGGTCTCCGCCGCCTCGGTCCTGCCGGCGCCCTCCAGCGCCTGGGCGAGGTTGTACCGCGCCTCGACGAAGGCCGGGTCGCGCGCCAGCGCCTGCTGATAGGCGATCACCGCCTGGTCGTATTGGCCCTGGGCCAGGCGGATGTTGCCGAGATTGTAAGGGGCGATGGCGTCGCTTCGATCGGCGCGGCCGCACTGATCGTAGAGGCGAGCGGCTTCGTCGAGGTCGCCGCCCGCCTCGGTGAGCGCCGCCTGCTCAAACAGATCATCCGGGCTGGCGTGGTGCTCGTCGAACGCCAGATAGCCTTGTCCCTCCAGGGTGGTAAGGCCATCCTCCCACTGCAGCGCCGCCTCGCCGGCCCTAAGGACGATCTTGTGACGGCCGGCGGGCGAAAGATCGCGCGCCCGCTGCAATATCCGCACCACGTCGGCCAGCGCCCGGCCCTGGCCCCGCAGTTCGCTGGCCGTCCGGATCACCCCCGCATCGCCAAAGCGGCATTTGTCGGCCGCCACGACGATCAGATCGAACGCCGCCAGGATGTCGGCCTCGTCGCGTGTCAGCGAAGTCTGGGAGAGCGCCGCCGCCAGCGGCAAGGTCGCCTCGCCTCGCCCCGGCTCGCCGGCCAGTTCCGCTGCGAAGGCGCGCTCGCCTCGGACCGGAACACCGCGCTCGCGCGCGGCGGCGAGCCGCGCGGGCAAGGCGCCGATGTCGATCAGGGCGGTGGCCAGAGCGCCGACCACGAGCACGTTGCTGCGTCGCGTCAGGTCGCGCGCAACCGAACCACCGCGTCCGGTGACTTCCCGCTGCAGGCGATCGCGCGCCCCGGGCGAGAACCGGCCGTAGAGCGCTATCGCACGGCCAGTAAGGTCCATCGGCTAAGCGGCGCTGGACTTCTTCTTGGCGGCCGGCGCGGGTTTGGTTTTCGCGGGGGTCTTGGCGGCGCCGGGTTCGGCGGCTTTGCCGAGGCTGCGCGCCGGCGGGCGGCGCTCCTCCTCGATGCTGCGCCGGAGCGCATCCATCAGATTGACCACATTGCCGCGTTCCGGAGCCTTGGCGATGACCGGTTGACCGCCGGAGATCTTGGACTTCACCAGGTCAAGCAGCGCTTCCTCGTAACGGTCTTCGAAAGCTTCCGGCGCGAACTTGATCTTTTTCTGGGCGATGATCTGCTCGGCCATTTGCAGCATGTCGTCCGAATATTTGGCCTTGAGCTTCTCCAAAGCGCTCGATGGCTCGCGCACTTCTTTGGCCGAGCGCAGGGTCATCAGCCGAAACCCGTCCTCGATCGGTTCGATGGCCACCAGCCGCTCGCGGCCAGAGAGTACAATGCGCGCGATCGCGTCCTTGTGCGCGTGCCTCATCGCCTCGAGTATGACGCTGAAGGTCTCCTCAGCCACCGGGCCGTCCGGGGCCAGATAATAGGTCGAGTCGAGATAGATCGGATCGATCTCGCTTTCATCGACAAAGCCGTCGATGTCGATGGTCTTGCTCGACTCGATTTCAATCTGTTCGAGCTCATCGTTGGTGACGACGACGTATTTGTCTTTCTCGAACTGATAGCCCTTGACCAGGTCTGCGCGGTCAATCTCGCCAAGCTCCGGGTCATGGTACTTCTGCTGCACGCGATTGAGCGTGTCCTTGTGCAGCAAGTTGAATGAAATCTTGCCCGCGGTCGAAGACGTCGCCGGATACAGCTTCACCGGACATGATACCAGTGAGAGCCTGAGATAACCCTTCCACGTCGCGCGTCCAGCCATGGCCAAACCCTCTTAAGTCTTCATTCCAACGTCACGGCGCATCTTCGCAGTGATGTTAACCCCGCTCGATCCTACCCCATCCCAGGGGTCCTCGGCCAGGGTCTCTAGGCGCTGATGTATGTTAAGACGGTTAAAGGCGTTGCCACCCGACAGCTTGCGCAGCTCGTCCCAGGCAATCGGCGTGGCCACCGGGAACCCTGGCCGCGCCCGTAGGGAGTAGGAGGCGACCGCGCTCGCCCCGCGGGCGTTGCGCAGGTAATCCAGATAGATGCGGCCCTTGCGCTGGGCCTTGGACGAAACCGGGGTGAAAAGGCTCGGCGCGTCTCTGGCCATGGTCCGGGCGATGGCCTCAGCGAAGCCCTTGACCAGAGGCCAGTCGTGACCGCCGGTAAGCGCCATCAGCAGGTGCAGCCCCTTGCCGCCGGTCGTGCGCAGGAACGGGCGCAGCCCCATCGCCTGCAGGCGCTCGCGCAGGATTTCCGCCCCGTCGCACACCCGCGCCCACGGCAGGGCCTCGTCCGGATCGAGGTCGATGATCAGCCGGTCGGGCTGCTCGGGATCGTCGATGCGGCAGCCCCAGAGGTGGAACTCGACGGCGCCGAACTGGGCCAGGGCCAGATAGCCTTTCGGCTCGGTGACGGCGATGAAAGCGCCGCGCCCCTCCTCGTCGGCGAGGTCGATGGTCTCAACCCCCTCGGGCAGGCCGGCGAAACTGTGCCGCTGATAAAAGCAGTCCTTGATATCGCCGCTCGGGCAGCGAAGCATGGTCACCGGCCGGCGCAGCAGTTCGGGCAGCAGCCAGTCGCCGACCCGGGCGTAGTACAGCGCCAGATCGAGCTTGGTGACCCCGCTGCCGGCGAAGATCTCCCGCTGCGGATTGGTCAGGGTGATGGCCGCGAGGTCGCGGTCGCTGACCAGCTTGGGCTTGAGCGACCGGCGTGGCTGCGCCGGTGGGCGCGGCGCGAAGCTCAGCAGGACCGGCGCCCGCGGCGCGCCGCTCGTCGACCGGGTCCGGTAGCCGACCTCCGCGCTCCATCGCGGCTCGACCCAGCGAACGCCGGGGGTGCGCGGCGTCGCCGCCGGCGGTGTGTCGCGCATCACCGTGGACAGGGCGTCCCACAGCTCCCGGGCCTTGGCTTCGCCGATCCCCGACCCGACCCGGCCGACGTAGGTGAGCTCGCCGTCGCGCTCTTCGGCCAGCAACAACGATGACGCGCTCCTGGGCAGGTTCGACAGGAACCCGATGATCACGAACGTGGCCACGTCGACGCGCTTGACCTTCACCCAGGTGTTCGACCGGCCCTGGTGATAGCGGGCGTCGACCTTTTTCGAGACGATGCCCTCGAGGCCCATGCGGCTGGCCTGGGCGAACAGCGGCTCGCCGTCGCCTTCGATGTGGTCGCTGAACTGCACCGGCGAACGCTCGTCGATGAGGGGCCCAATCAGGCCTTCCAGCGCCGTCTGGCGATCGATAAGTCGGGCGCCGCTGAGGTCATACCCGTCCAGGTACGGCAGATCGAAGGCGAAATAGGTCATCGCGTGGCTGTCGCCGTCGGACAAGGCCCGTTCCAGCAAATCCAGCGAGGTGATCCCGCGCGGATCCTGGACCACCACCTCGCCGTCCAGGATGGCGCGGGCGCACGGCAGTTTTTCCAGCGCCTTGGCCAGAGACCGGTAGCGATGCGTCCAGTCGTGGCCATTGCGCGTCACCAGCCTGACCTTGCCGTCCTCGACGAAGGCCAGGGTGCGATAGCCGTCGTATTTGATCTCGTGCAGCCAGCCGGCGCCCGCGGGCGGCGCGTCAGCGGTGGCGGCCAGTTGCGGGCGCCAGAGCGCGGGCATGGGCGCGGCCACCGCCCCGGCGATGCGCGCTGGCCTGGGCCGCGGCCGCAAGGCCCGCGGCGGCGCCGGGTCTTCGTCCACCGGGCGGCCGGTGACCACGCTGTTAGGCTCGGCCTCCAGGACGTCGTATTCGTCCAAGGGGCGGGCGGCGACGTCGCGCTCCTTGATCAGCAGCCAGTTGGTGGGATCGTCCGGAAGCCGCTTGAGCATCCATCCGCCGGCCAGTTTCTCGCCCGCCAGTCGGAACTTGATTTCACCGCCCGCCAGCGCGGCTTGCGGGTCGGCCAGGGTAACCCAGGTCCCGCGGTCCCAGACGATGACCGTGCCGGCGCCGTAGTTGCCGGCGGGAATGCGCCCCTCGAAGGTGGCGTAGTCGAGCGGATGGTCCTCCACCAGCTTGGCGAACCGCCTGACCTTAGGGTCCAGGCAGGGTCCCTCCGGAACCGCCCAACTCTTCAGCGCCTCGCCGATCTGCAGACGCAGATCGTAGTGCAGCCGCCGGGCATGGTGCTTCTGGATGACGAACAGGTGTCCATCCGAGGCGGCCGCCTCGCCGCTCGGTTCGGGCGTCTCGGCGAAGCGCCGCTTGGCCCTGTAGGTCTCGATGCCTTTCGCCATTACTCAAAGCCTAGCACGGCAAGCTCGAGAGGCTATTCTCGCGGCATGGACGCGGCCCCCGTCACCATTGCCATCCCTGGCGCCGACGCGGTTTCAGGGCTGTGGCTGGCGCCGCCCGCTCCCCTCGCCTGCCTGGCCCTGGCCCATGGCGCCGGGGCCGGCATGACGCATCGCTCGATGTCGGCCATCGCTGAAGGCTTGGCGGCCCGCGGTATTGCCTGCCTGCGCTTTCAGTTCCCATACATGGAACGGGGCTCAAGACGGGTCGACCCGCCGTCGATCGCCCACGCCGCGGTCAGGGCCGCCGTGGCCGAAGCCCACCGCCGGGCCGGATCCCTTCCCCTCTTCGCCGGGGGCAAGTCATTTGGCGGGCGTATGACTTCCCAGGCCCAGGCGCTGACGCCTCTCGACGGCGTCCGCGGACTGGTGTTTTTCGCCTTTCCGTTGCACCCGGCGGGCAAGCCGTCCGAAGAGCGGGCCGCGCACCTGGCCTCGGTCGCCCTTCCCATGCTGTTCCTGCAGGGAACCCACGACGCCCTCGCCGACCTCACCCTCCTGCAGCGGACCGTATCGCGGCTAGGCTCGCGGGCGAGCCTGGAGCTGGCCCCCGACGCTGATCACGCCTTCCACGTGGCCGCCCAGACCGGGCGCAAGGACGCCGACGTGCTGGCCGATCTCCTGGACAAGGCGACCGCCTGGATGGCCGCCCGGTAGTGTCCGCACTCAATTGGTTACAGAGGCGGAAGATTAGGAGACTGGCGCTGGGGGCGGCGGCACGCCGTACCGGGCCACCTCGACGCATCGCGCCTTGGCGTTCTCGCGTGTGGTGACGATGGCCTGGGTCTCATAGGCCGGCAGGGCGCACCCGGCGGCCATTCCCCGGGCCTGGCAGTCATGGCTCCAGTTGGCGGTGTAGTCGGTGTTGGCTCCCTCCAGACAGGAGTCCAGCGCGGCCTTGACGCTGGCGGCCTTGTCGGCGCGCTCCTGCGCCTGGCGCGCCAGGTTTTCCCGCTCAGCCTGCGCGGCCAACTGGGCCTGGTGCTCGCGCTGCAGCGCCGCCTGGTGGTCGCGCAAGGGCACATAGACCAGGAAATACCCAGCCACGGTCAGGGCCGCGAGAACCGCGCACGCCGCCAGGGAGATTTTGAGAATGGTGTCGAGCAATGCGTGCGCTGGCACGCTTGCGCCCGCGCCACTTACCGTGGCCGGAGCGTCGGACTCGTCACTCACCTTACACTGCTCCCGCCCGCGACGCGCGAAATGTGCCTTGCGCGCCCGCGCGTGGCAAGCGCGAGACGATTGGGCGGAATGCGGCGCGCGCCGGCGCGGCGGGCGCGACCATCGGTCGCAGCGACTTGGGGCGCCATCAAATAGTCGAATCCACAACAACCATGGCCGTCGAAGGCGGAGGGGGCGCGATGGGTTTGATGTGGCCGTCCAAGGTGACGGCGAATCCGAGCTTCGTTCAGGTTCTCGCACGCATCGTCCACTGGGCGGGGGCCTTGGTGGGGATCTTCTATCTCGGGAAAATGCTGCTCTACCTCTACGAGGCGCATGGCTCGCCCGACTGGACCGAGGTGTTCAAGCTGATTGTCCTCGGTGCCGGGGGCTTTTTGGGCGCGCGGGCGTTCCGCTTCATCGTCGGCCAGGAATAGCCAGCAGCGGCTCGACGGCTCCAGCGATGGCCAGGAGGCGGGCATCGCCCAGGGTTGCGCCGATCAGCATCAAGCCGGCGGGCGGCTCGGCGGCGATGGGCAGGCTGACGGCGCAGCGGTCCAGGAGGTTCACAACCGCCGGGTTGCGCAGGGTCAGCTGGTTAAGGCGGGCGAAGACGGCCGGATCGGCCACCTCGTCGATGCGCGGCGCGACGATCGGCGTGGTCGGGGCGAGCAAGGCGTCGAATCCGCGGCAGCGCCGGTCGGCGTCCGCGATTAGCGCCGCCCGCGCTTCGAGCAGGTCGAGATAGTCGGCGGCCGACATCGCCTGGGCCAGCTCGATCCGGGCCAGCACATTGGGATCATAGAGTTCCCGCCGGGACAGCAGTCCCAGGCGCCGGTGGATGGCGTAACATTCAGCGGTCGGGATGGTGCCCCGGGCGTTCATCGTCCCGATGCCGGCCAACTCCGGAAAGGCGAAACGCTCAATACGCGCGCCGGCCCGGGAAAGCGTCGATAATGCTTCGTCGAAGGCTCTGGCGATGGCCGGATCGGCGTCGGCCAGGAAATAGTCGGTCGGGGTCCCCAGGGTGAGCTCGCTTAGGCGCACTGGAGGCGCTGCCGGACGCGGCGCGTCGGCGATGATGCCGTCAAGACTGGCGCAACAGGCCAGCGAATTGGCGATCGGGCCTACTGAATCGAGGCTGGTGGAGAGGGGGAAGGCCCCTTCGCGGCTCACCCGCCGCTGGGTCGGCTTGAAGCCGACGAGGCCGCAGAAGGCCGCCGGGATGCGCACCGAGCCGCCGGTGTCGGTGCCGATCGCCCCGGCCGCCTGGCCCATAGCCACCGACACGGCCGCACCGCCGCTCGAGCCGCCAGGGACGCGGTCCGGGTCGCGCGGATTGGGCGGCTGGGGAAAGTGCGGATTCAATCCCAGCCCGGTGAAGGCGAACTCGCTCATCTGGGTGGCGCCGATAACCACCAAGCCGGCGGCTTTCAGCCGCGCCACGACTGGGGCGTCGGCCAGCGCGGGGGGGTCCCTGGCCAGCACCGGCGAGCCGGCGGTGGTGGTTTCGCCGGCGATATCGAACAGGTCCTTCACTGACACCGGAATGCCGGCGAAGGCGGACGCGGCGTTGCCGGCCGCGCGGGCGGCGTCGGCCGCGTCGGCCTCGGAGCGGGCGCGCGCCGGGTTCAGACGCGTGAAGGCCCGCGGATCGGCGGCGATGGCTTCCAGAGCGGCCTCGGTGAGGGCCCGGCCCGTGGTCTCGCCGACGCCGAGCGCGTGGGCCAGTTCGGCGAAGGTCTTTCCGTTCAGGGACATGGCGCTCCGGGATTAAGTTGGATGTGGAAACCGCTGCCTGAGGTTATATAGCTTGCGTCCATGTCCGCGATCCGCCGCCGCTCCGCTCTTGCCTTGATTCTCACCTCCGGCGCCCTTGGCTGGCTGCCCGCCGCTTCGGTGCTGGCCGCTCCGCACGGCCATCGCAATGATGACGACGACGACGAGGAGCGCGGCATCCCGAACCTGTTCATCAGCCCGTGCGGTGAGCCGTTCCGGGCCGCGGCCGGGGCCCCCTACCCGGTGGCGGATTGGTTCCACCGCGCCAACAAGAAAGCCGACGGCAAGCTCGACCACGACGAATTCGTCGCCGACGCCGACTCCTTCTTCAAGCGCCTGGACATCAATGGCGATGGGGCGCTCAGCCCCTATGAGGTGCGGCTGTACGAGCGGAACATGGTCCCGGAGATCATGGGTGGCGTCGTCACCGTGGGTCAGAACCAGGGCGCGCGCCTGTGGCTGGCGCAATACGGCGCCGCTGGCGGGCAATACAATGAACCCATCGACCCCTCCGGCGATCATCTCGATGACCCCAAGCCGATAAAACCCAAGTTCGACGAGACCGGGAACGGGGCCTCGCCCTACAGCTTCTTTGACGAGCCGGAGCCGATTCTGACCGCTGACTTCAATGTCAATGGCGTGATCCTGCGCGACAATTTCCTCAAGGTCGCCGACATGCACTTCACCAACCTGGATGACGCGCAGAAAGGCTATCTGACCCTGGCAGGCCTGCCCAAGACCGCGGTGGAGAAGCTACTGGAGCGCTCGCACAAGGTCTCACGGCGGTCCTGATCCAGGTTCAGCAGCCGTTGGCGAGAACATCCCGCCGGGGTGAACCCACGGCGAACACGGCGTAGGTCTTTCCAGGCTCCCCGGGATCGCCCCGGGTCAGGGTCCCCAGCGGCGTCACGGTGGCGAAGCATCCAGCCAGCGTCGCTGGGCTGACCCGGCGGGCAAGATCGATCACCAGGCCGGCGCGGCTCATGTCCGGCGCCGGGGGCGTCGTCAGGTCCCGCCAGCGGTCAC
>DASXMK010000377.1:0-2119 GCA_036495705.1 Caulobacteraceae bacterium
GGAGAGAGCTATGGCGCACGGACTTAGTAACCCTGGAGGCGGGCGTAGCGATCGCGATGGTAGGCCTGGCCGCCGAACGCGGTCTCCTGGGCACGGGCGCGCTTCAGATACAGGCCAGCGTCGTGGGCGTCGGTCATGCCGATACCGCCATGCATCTGGACCATCTCGTTGGACACCAGGTGCAGGGTGTCGCCCATCTTGGCCTTGGCCAGGGACACCAGTTCGGGAACGTCGGGCGAGTCGTTGTCGATGGCGCTGAGCGCCGCCTCGACGCACGAGCGCGACAGTTCGAGGTCGGTGAACATCTTGGCCGCGCGGTGCTGCAGGGCCTGGAACGAGCCGATCACCTGGCCGAACTGCACCCGGGTCTTCAGGTAGTCGAGGGTGGTTTCGAAGGCCTGCAGGGCCGAACCCAGCATCTCGGCCGCCAGCCCGGCGCGGGCCCGGTCGAGAACCTTTTCGATCAGCACCGCGCCGCCGCCGAGGGGCTCGGCCGCCGCGTCCTTGAACTCGATGTTGGCCGCCCCGCGACTATCGGCCAGGCTGAGGCGCTGACGGCTGACACCCGGATCGTCGGCCTTGACCAGGAAGAGGCCCGGGCCGTCCGGCCCCTGGGCCGAGACGACGAGCACATTGGCGGCCATGCCTTCGAGCACGAAGGTCTTGCGGCCGGTGAGCTTGCCGCCGCTGACCTTGGCGGCGATCTTGTCCGGGGCGTGGTGTGGGCCTTCGTCCACGGCCAGGGTCCCGACCACCTCGCCCGAGGCGATCTTCGGCAGCCAGGCCTGTTTCTGGACGTCGGTCCCGCCAAGCACGATGGCGTTGGCGGCGGCCAGCGCGCTGGCCAGGATCGGCGAGGCGGTCAGGGTGCGGCCGGTTTCCTCGAGGATCAGGCCCAGGCCCAGGTAACCGAACTCCGAGCCGCCGTATTCCTCGGGGATGATCACCCCGGTCCAGCCCATCTGGGCCATCTCGGCGAAGGCGGCCGGGTCGTATCCCAGCGGGCCGCCGGCGTCGCGCATCTTGCGGAAAGCCGAGACGGGGGATTTCTCCTGCGTCCAGGTCTTGGCGGCGTCGCGCAGCAGGCTCTGTTCTTCGGTCAGTACGGCCATGGATGCTCTCTTGCTCTCTTCTTAATTCGATGACGGGCCCAGCGGATCGGGCAAATCGAGGATCCGCTTGGAGATGATGTTGTTCTGGATCTCGGCCGAGCCGCCGTAGATGGTGAACGCCTTGCCGCCCAGCCAGCCGCGCACGGCCGCCAGTTCGTCGGCGTTGAAGCCCTGGCCTTCCCAGCCCAGGCCCTGGGTCCCGAGGATCTCCAGGGTCAGTTCGGCCCGCTCCTGGGCGATGCGCGTGCCGGCGTTCTTCATGATCGAGGTGGCCGCGCTTGGCCCTTGGTTGGAGCGGCTCTCGACCATGGAGCGGATGGCGGTGAGCTGGAACGCCCGCGCCTCCATTTCGTGGGTGGCGATGCGGGCGCGCAGGTCGGAATCGGCGATGCGGCCGGCCTCGTCGGCCCCGGAATAGTCTTTGGCCAGCTGGTTGAGCGGGCCGCCGAACAGGCCGCCGCGGCCCATCGGCCCGGTCCCGGCCAGGCCCGAGCGCTCATGCTGCAACAGGCGCTTGGCGATCGTCCAGCCGCCGCCCAGCGGCCCGACGAGATTGTCCTTGGGGACCTTCACGTCGGTGAAGAAGGTCTCGCAGAACGGCGAATTGCCGCTGATCAGGCGGATCGGCCGCACCTCGATGCCCGGCGATTTCATGTCGATCAGCAGGAAGCTGATGCCTTCGTGCTTTTTGCTGGTGTCGGTGCGCACCAGGCAGAAGCACCAGTCGGCCCACTGCGCGCCGCTGGTCCAGATCTTCTGGCCGTTGACCAGCCAGTGGTCGCCCTTGTCCTCGCACTTGGTCTGCAAGGAGGCGAGGTCGGAGCCGGCCCCCGGCTCGGAAAAGCCCTGACACCAGCGGATCTCGCCGCGGGCGATGGGCGGGATATGGCGTCGCTTCTGGTCCTCAGAGCCATATTCCAGCAGGGTCGGGCCGAACATGCTCGTGCCCATGCCGCCGATGGGATTGGCCGCGCCGATCGCCGCCATCTCTTCGGCGAGGACCCGGG
>DASXMK010000378.1:0-2800 GCA_036495705.1 Caulobacteraceae bacterium
GGTGGTGAGCACGATGGGTACGCCACCGGCCCCCTCCACCGGCTTCTGCAGAAAGCTGTCGATGGAGACGCCCGCGCCCGCCAGGGTCTCGGAAACCGCGGCGATCACTCCCGGCTCGTCCCTGACCAACACCCGCAAATAGTAGCGGCCGTGGACATGGGTGGTGTCGACCGGAGTGAACGGGACCAGGGTGGAGGCCGGCGCCTGGAACACCGGACGCACGGCGCCGGTGAGGATGTCGGCGATATCGGCCGCGACCGCCGCCGCGGTTGGCCCGCCGCCGGCGCCCGGGCCCTGGACGAAGATGCGACCGATCCGCCGCCCCTGGATGAACAGGGCGTTCAGCGCCCCCGCGGTGCGCGCCAGGGGATGGTCCAGGGGCACCAGCGCCGGGTGCACCCGCACCGAAACCTCTTCGCCGGTGCGTTCGGCCGTGGCCACCAGCTTGACCCGATAGCCAAGGTCTTTGGCCAAGCGGATATCGAGAAGCTCGATCCGGCCCACGCCTTCGACTTCGGCGGCGGCGAAGGTCGGCGCGCAGCCAAACGCCAGGGCGGCGAGAATGGTGATCTTGTGACCGGCGTCGAAGCCGTCGACGTCCATGGTCGGATCGGCCTCGGCGAAGCCGAGCCGCTGGGCCTCGGCCAGCACCTGGGCGAATTCTCGCCCCGAGGCCTCCATCTCGGTGAGGATGTAGTTGCAGGTGCCGTTGAGGATCCCGGCTACCAGATCGACCTCGTCGCCGACCATGGCCTCGCGCAGCATCTTCACGGCCGGGGCCCCGCCCATGACCGCCGCCTCGAACAGCAGCGGCGCGCCATGCGCCTCGGCCAGCGTCGCCAAAGATGCGCCATGGGTGGCGATCAGGGCCTTGTTGGCGGTCACCACGGGCTTGCCGAGCCTGAGCGCCGTTTCCACCGCGGCCCGCGCCGGGCCTTCGGCCCCGCCGATCAGTTCGACGAACAGGTCATTGTCCGGCGAAGCCGCCAGGGCCACGGGATCGTCGAACCAGGCGAACTTGGATATGTCCACCGGCCGAGGGCGCTCGCGGGACCTGGCGGACACTCCGGTGACGGCGACCGGCCTGGCTGTCGGCGAGAAATCCGGGCGATCGGCGAGAAAGCCGACGAGGCTCGCGCCCACGGTGCCAAGGCCTGCAACCCCGATGCGGCCTTTGCTGCCCCCCGCTCCCATCAGCCCGCCTCGGCGGGCGCGGGAACAGCGCTCAGAATCTGCCCCGACTGCTCCAGGA
Organism: Caulobacteraceae bacterium; assembly: GCA_036495705.1. Taxonomy (GTDB): domain Bacteria; phylum Pseudomonadota; class Alphaproteobacteria; order Caulobacterales; family Caulobacteraceae; genus Acaudatibacter. The sequence goes on from DASXMK010000378.1 coordinate 1,253, forward strand.
AGCGCCTGACGTTGCGCGCGGCCTGGCGGATGCGGTGCTCGTTTTCCACCAGACCGATGCGCACATAGCCTTCGCCGTACTCGCCAAAGGCCACGCCCGGCGAGACGGCGACGCCCGCCTGTTCGATCAGCAGCTTGGCGAACATCATCGAGCCGGCGTCGCGAAACGCCTCGGGCACCGGCGCCCAGGCGAACATCGAGGCCGGCGGCGGCGGGATTTCCCACCCGGCCCGGGCCATGGCGGTGATCAGCACATCGCGCCTTGACTTGTAGGTGGCGCGGATCTCGGCGACGCAATCCTGCGGTCCGTTCAGGGCCGCCGCTGCGGCGACCTGGATCGGCGTGAAGGCGCCGTAGTCGAGGTAGGACTTGACCCGCGCCAGGGCCGCGCACATGCGCGCATTGCCCACGACCATGCCCACGCGCCACCCCGCCATGGCGTAGGTCTTGGAAAGCGAATTGACCTCCACGGCCACGTCGCGCGCGCCCTCGACCTGCAGGATCGAGGGGGGCGGATTGTCTTCGAAATAGATCTCCGAATAGGCGATGTCCGACAGCACCAGCATGTCGTTGCGCTTCGCCAGGGCGATGACGTCCCTGTAGAAGTCGAGATCAACCCACTGGGCGGTAGGGTTGGACGGATAACTGACCACCAGGACACTGGCTGGCGGGGCCGAATGGCGCACTGCCCGGCTGACCCCGGAAAGATAGGCCTCTGGCGACAGGGCCGGCACGTGGCGGATGACGCCGCCGGCCATGATGAATCCGTAAGCGTGGATCGGGTAGGCCGGATTGGGGCAGATGATGACATCGCCAGGCGCGGTCAGAGCCTGGGCCAGATTGGCGAATCCCTCCTTGGACCCGAGGGTGGCGACGACCTCGGTGTCCGGATCGAGACTGACGCCGAAGCGGCGGCCGTAGTAGCCGGCCATGGCCCGGCGCAGGCCCGGGATGCCCTTCGAAGCCGAATAGCGGCTCGATTTCGGATCACGCGCGGTTTCGATCAGCTTGTCGACAATGTGCCGCGGGGTCGGCATGTCCGGATTGCCCATGCCAAAGTCGATGATGTCGACGCCTTGCGCCCGCAGCCGCGCCTTCAGGCGGTTGACCTCCTCGAATACGTACGGGGGCAAGCGGCGAATGCGGTGAAACTCGGCGATCATCTCTTAAAGGCCGGCGGCGAAGGGGCGTGCGTTCGAAGGGGCGCATCGATAGACGCCGGGGCGAAGCGCGCCAAGGGATTTAGTCGGCGCGTATCCATCGGGGCGGCCAGCGCCCTTCCTTATCTCTACCGTCATGACGCGGGTCCCCACCGCACTTCCGCGGAGGGATTAGGGATCAGCGCGGGCGCCGGCGCGGGGGCGGCGTGACCTTGGCCTTGGCGCCCGCCGCGAAAGCCTCGGTGTCCAACCCGCCCGGAGTGGTCACCGGTGGCGGCGGCGCTGCCGCCTGCTTGGCCGACTCGGCGAAGGTTTCGGTTCCGGACAAGGTGAACGTGTCCGGGCCGCTTTCGCGCACCAGCGCCGCGCCGGCGAGGCGCGTGCGCACC
>DASXMK010000379.1:0-2516 GCA_036495705.1 Caulobacteraceae bacterium
GCTGAACTGACGGTCGCAGCGGGCTTGGCGCGGGGACTGATGGAGCTGGCGGTGTCCAAGGGCGCCAGCGCCGCGGCGCTCGCCCAGCGCTCCGGGATCGAGCCGGCGGATCTCGCCGACCAGGATCACCGGGTCCCGTTCGCCGCCTATGTGGCGCTGATGCGGGCCGCCAAGGCGTTGACCGGCGATGAGGCCCTGGCGCTGCACTATGGCGAAACCAATGACCTGGCGCAGATTTCGGTGGTCGGGCTCATCGGCTACGCCTGCGAAACCATGCTCGACGCCTTCGCCCAGCTCAATCGCTACGGCCGATTGGTGGTGGAGTTTGACGGGCCGGCGGATCGCTTCAAGCTCGCCGCCAAGGCCGGAGGCCACTGGGTGGTCGACACCCGCGAGCATGCCAATGATTTTCCCGAGCTGACCGAATCAACCTTCGCGCGCATGGTCTGCGGGCCGCGGCGCTTCGGGGTCATGCGCCTGGCCGAGGCGGTGCACGTCACCCATCCGGCGCCGACCTATCGGTCCGAATACGAGCGCATCTTTCAGGCCCCGGTGGTGTTCGGGGCCGAATGGAACGCGGTGATGATGGATCCGGCCTGGGCCACCCACCGCATCGCCCAGCAACCGCGCTATGTGTTCGGGGTGCTGAACGAGCGCGCCGATGCCCTCCTGAAAGCGCTGGAAGCCTCGAAGACAACCCAAGGCCGGGTCGAGGCGCTGCTGCTGCCGATGCTGCACACCGGCCAGGCGAGCATCGCCACCGTCGCCGCCCGCATGGGCGTCAGCCGCCAGACCCTGTACCGCCGGCTAAGACGCGAGGGGGTGACGTTCGAGACCGTGCTGGACAGGCTTCGGCGGCGGATGGCCCTCGACTACATCCGCGCCAACAAGGTGTCGCTGAACGAGACCGCCTACCTCGTGGGCTTTTCCGATCCGGCCGCCTTCTCCCGCGCCTTCAAACGCTGGACCGGGGTCACCCCGCGCTCGGCGCGGACGGCGCCGCCGGCAGGCTGACGATGAAGCGCCCGCCCCCGCCCGGCCGAGCCACGCAGGCCACGGTCCCACCGTGGCGGCCGGCGATCTGGCGGACGATGGACAGCCCCAATCCCCAGCCGCCGGCGGCTTCCGGTCGCCCGCTCGGGCGATAGAACGGCTCGAACACCCGCCCGCGCTCGTCCTCGGGGATGCCCGGACCCTCGTCGTCGACGGTGACCTGCACGAAGTTCCGGCCGCCTTGTGTCACGCGGGTGAGGCCGATTTCCGCCGGCGGGGCGCCGTGGCGGCTGGCGTTTTCAATCAGATTGCGCAGCATCCGCCGCAAGAGCCGCGGCGAGCCTTCCACCTCGAAGACGGCCTCGGCGGGCTCGGCCTGGCGAAGGACCGCGCCGGCGCGCGCGGCCTCCTCGGCGGCGAGGCCCAGGCAGTCGACCCGTTCACGGCTCTCCAGGTCCGGGACCTGATCCAGCCGGCTGGCCAGCAGGATCTCATCGACGATGGCGGTCAGCTCGGCGATGTCGCCCTCAATGCTCGGGCGCAGAGCCGGGTCGGCGCCCACGACATACATCTCCACGGCCATGCGCAGCCGGGCCAGCGGTGAGCGCAACTCGTGGCTGGCATGGGCCAGCAGGTCCTTGTGCGCCGCCAGCAGGGCCTCGACACGATCGGCCGCGGCGTTGAAGCTCTCGGCCACGGCCGCCACCTCGTCCCGGCCCTCGACGGCGGCGCGGGTGGCCAGGCGCCCACCGCCCCAATCATCCAGGCTCGAGCGCAGCCGCTCCAGGCGCCCGGTGATCCTGGCCACCACCGGATAGGCCGCCAGTCCGACCAGGGCCGCCACCGAGATCAGCATGGCCAGCATGTGCGGCCCATTGCGCGGGCGATGGGCGATGACGATGCGTGCGGTCGGTTGCGCAATCAGGTGCATGAGGCCCGCGCCCAGGATCGCCACGAGCACCAGGCTCACCACGAGGGTGACATAGACCCGCCAGAACAGGCCCCGCCGAAAGGTGGCGACCATCTACGGCTGGTCCTGGACTTTGGCGAACAGATAGCCGGAACCGCGCACGGTGATGATGCGCCGCGGATGGGCGGGATCGTCCTCGATGGCGGCGCGGATGCGCGAGACGTGGACATCGATCGAGCGGTCGAAGGCGTCGAGTTCGGCTCCTTTGGCGAGGTCCATCAGCCGCTCGCGCGACAGCACGCGGCCGGCGTGCTGGGCCAGGGCCAGGAGCAGGTCGAACTGGTATGAGGTCAGGGTCACGGCTTCGCCGTCGATCCGCACGGTGCGCGATCCGGGATCGATCGCCAGGCGGCCAAAACGCAGAGCGGTGTCCGGCTCCTCGCCCTGGCGGCGGCGCAGGATGGCCTTGAGGCGCGCCTGCAGTTCGCGCGGGTTGAAGGGCTTGGGCAGATAGTCGTCGGCCCCGATCTCCAGGCCGACGATGCGGTCAGCGTCCTCGCCGCGGGCTGAAAGCATGAGGATGGCCGCGCTGCTCCTGGCCCGCAGGCGCCGG
>DASXMK010000380.1:0-4109 GCA_036495705.1 Caulobacteraceae bacterium
ATACGGTGGATGGCCGGATTGGCCGGGTTCTCGAATTGCTGAGGCATGACCGAGCCGGGGATTTCGCTCAGCAGCTCCCGGGCCCGGGCCACCGCCCCGGCCATGCCGCGCTCGGCCGGGGTCAGCTCGAGCCTGGCCCCCAGCAGCAGCAGCATCTTGCGCCGCTCCAGCGACATGCTTTCGGGCATGACCAGGATCAGCTTCAGGCCCTTGGCGGCGGCCACGAAGGCGAGCGCAATGCCGGTGTTGCCGCTGGTCGGCTCGATGATCGTCGTGCCTGCGCCGAGCAGCCCCTGGGCCTCCAGGGCCTCGACCATCGAAACCCCGATGCGATCCTTGACCGATCCCAGGGGGTTGAAGAACTCCAGCTTGGCGACGACCTCGCCTTTGGGCTTCAGTTGGGCGCTGAGGCGCGGCAGGCCGACGATCGGCGTGTCGCCGATGGTGTCGATGATCGAGGGGAAAATCCGGCCCCGGCCGTGGCGCTGGTGGCGATGGCTGTCGTTGGCGGCTGCGTCCATGGCTATGTCTCCCGCGCGGCCCATAGCCCATTTAGGCTGGCCCGGGGCGTCATGGAAGAGTGGCGCTGCCCCCTCCACCCCTTCACCATCTCCCCCTCCCCCTGTGGGGGAGGAGAGCGCCGGCGCTCTCTCCCCCCTCAGGGGGGAGGGCCGGCGAAGCCGGGAGGGGGGAGAATTTCTGACCAGGAGGTGTAAGGTGATCACTGACAAGGAACGGGAGCAGACCATGGCGGCGGCCTTCGACCTGGTGATCCGCGGCGGCGAGGTGTTCGACGGCTCCGGCGGCCCCTCCGTCCAGGCCGACGTCGCGGTCGAGGGCGGCCGGATCGCCGCTGTGGGCAAGGTCGCCGGCCAGGGGGCCGAGGAGATCGACGCCCGCGGCCAGATCGTCACCCCGGGCTTCGTCGACGTCCACACCCACTATGACGGCCAGGCGACCTGGGACGCGCGCATGCAGCCCTCGTCCTGGCACGGGGTCACCACCGTGGTCATGGGCAACTGCGGGGTCGGTTTCGCCCCCTGCCGGCCGGAAGACCACGACCGCCTGGTCAAGCTGATGGAGGGGGTCGAGGACATCCCCTTCCCGGTGCTCTCCGAGGGCCTGCCATGGAACTGGGAAAGCTATCCCGATTATCTCGACGCCCTGGGCGAGCGGGCTTTCGATATCGACATCGGCAGCCAGTTGCCGCACGCCGCCGTGCGCGTCTTCGTCATTGGCGAGCGCGGGGCCCGGCGCGAGCCAGCCACCGCCGCCGATATCGCCGCCATGGCCGCCATCGCCAAGCGCGCCGCCGAGGACGGAGCCCTGGGCTTCACCACCTCGCGCACCCTCAATCACCGCACCAGCGAAGGCGCGCCGACGCCGACCCTGACCGCCGGCGAGGACGAGCTGGCCGGCATCGCGCTGGGCCTCAAGGCCGCCGGGGCCGGGGTCCTGCAGGTGGTCTCCGACTTCACCGATCCGGAGATCGAGTTCGCCATGCTGCGGCGCCTGGTCGAGCGCTCCGGCCGGCCGCTGTCCTTCACCCTGGTCCAGAGCCCGATCGATCCCGACGCCTACAAGACCCTGCTGGCCCGGCTCGAGGACGCCGTGGCCGCCGGCCTGCCGATGACCGCCCAGGTCGCCGCCCGCGCCGTCGGCGTGCTGCTGGGCCTGGAGCTGACGGTCAATCCGTTCAGCCAGTTTCCCACCTGGCGCGAGATCGCCAGCCTTTCCTTCGCCGACAAGGTCGCCCGCCTTACCGATCCGGCCTTCCGCGCCCGCCTGCTGGCCGACCACCCGCATGACGGCGCCCGCCGCATGCCCACCAACTGGGGGCGCATGCACCTGCTGAGCGAGCAGCCCGATTATGAGCCCACCGCCGAGACCACGGTCGAGGCCCGCGCCCACGCGCTCGGGATCGCGCCTGAGCAAGTGGCCCTCGACCACATGCTCACCCGTGGCGGCCGCGGCATGCTGTATGTGCCGTTCCTCAATTACGCCGAGGGCTCGCTGGACGCGGCTCACGCGATGATCGTTCATCCCTCTTCCGTGCCCGGCCTCTCCGACGGCGGGGCCCACGTCGGCATGATCTGCGATGGCAGCTTCCCGACCACCATGCTCACCCACTGGACCCGCGACCGCACCCGCGGGCCCAAGCTGCCGCTCAGCCAGGTCATCCGCATGCAGACCCGCGACACCGCCCGCATCCTGGGCCTCCACGACCGCGGCCTGATCGCCCCCGGCTACCGGGCCGACCTCAACGTCATCGATTACGACGCCCTGACCCTGCATGCGCCCGCCGTCGCCTATGACCTGCCTTCCGGCGGCCGGCGGCTGATCCAGAAAGCCAGCGGCTATCGCGCCACGCTCGTCGCCGGGGAGGTCACCTATCGCGACGGCGAGCCGACCGGGTCCTTGCCCGGGCGCCTGGTGCGCGGGGCCAAGTCCGCGCCGGTGGCCATGGCGGCGGAATAGGAGCGGCAAATGGTCGACATCCTCGAAACCGCCTGCGAATGGCGCGCCCCCGACGTCACCGAACCGGCGGCGTGGACGGAAACCTTCTCGCCGGCCGAGATCGCCGAGCTGGAAGGCGCCATGGCCCACGCCCGGGCGGTGTCGGCCGACTTCCTCCACATCGGCAAACACGACTTCCCGCTGCCGACCTTGTCGCGACGTCTGGGGGCCATCGAAAACCAGCTGATGGACGGGCGCGGCTTCGTGCTCCTGCGCGGCCTGCCGCGCGAGCGCTGGTCCAACGACGACATGTGCCTGGCCTATTGGGGCCTGGGCGCGCACCTCGGCCGGCCGTGGCCGCAGAACCACTACGGACACCTGCTGGGCGATGTCACCGACCAGGGCAAAAGCTGGGACGATCCCACCGCCCGCGGCAATGAGCTCGGCGGCATCGGCCTCGATTTCCACTGCGACGGCTCCGACCTCGTGGGCCTCTTATGCCTGGCGAACGGGATCAGCGGCGGGGCCTCGGCGGTGTGCAACTCGGTGGCCCTGCACAACGACCTGGTGCGCGAGCGCCCGGACCTGGCCGCCGAGCTCTACAAGCCGCAGCCCTATGACATGCGCGGCGAGCAGCGCCCGGGGGCGCGTGGCTGGTACGAGATGCCGGTGTTCACCGAGCATGGCGGGCGCCTGTTCGTGCGCCTGATCCGCGCCTACATCCTGGCCTCGCAGCGCCACGCCGACGCCCCCCGCCTCACTGAAGCCGCGCGCGAGGGCCTGGAATGGATCCAGACCCGGGCCCAGAGCGGGGCCTATAGCGTGGTCATGGATTTCCGCCCTGGCGACATGCAGTTCATCAACAACTATCACGTGCTGCATGGCCGCCAACCGTATACGGACGATCGCGCGTCGGGGAAGGTGCGCCACCTCAAGCGCCTGTGGCTGGAGACCGAGGTCCTGGCCGATCGCCCGGCTTGGTTCCGCAACAACATCTCCGGCCATTGGGCGGAGAAAAAGGTGATCAGCCGCCTGGATGCGGTGAATTAGCCCCCGTCCCGGCTTAGCCCCCTACCCGGCCTTCGGCCGTACTCCCCCCAAAGGGGGGAGAGACGCCGGGCCTCCCCCCAGAGGGGGGAGAGAACGCCAGCGCCTCTCCTCCCGATGGCTGGGGGAGGGGGACCGCGAAGGGGTGGAGGGGGCGAGTGCTCCATGATCGCATTGCAACTCTGAAACTGTTGGGCGAGAGTTGCCGGGGGATCGCGGAGGGACGCCATGAGTGAACTCGACCAAGCCAAGCTTCACGACTTTGTCGGCAAAATGCTCGGCGATCTGGGCGGCGCGATGAGCGTCCCCACGGTCCGTTTGGGCCACAGACTCGGCCTGTTCGACGCCCTGCACCAGGGCGGCGCGGCCACGGCCGGGGAGCTGGCCAAACGCGCCGGCGGGCTCACCGAGCGTTACGTCCGCGAGTGGGCCCTGGCCCAGGCGGCCAACGGCTACATCGACTACGACCCGGCGGCCGAAACCTTCAGTATCTCGCCCGAGCAGGCCATGGTGTTCGCGGTCAAGGACAGCCCGGTCTATCTGGCCGGGGCGTTGGACCTGGTGGCGGCGATGATCGAGGGCGAGCCCAAGGTCGAGCATTCGTT
>DASXMK010000381.1:0-1966 GCA_036495705.1 Caulobacteraceae bacterium
GGGGGTCGGGCGCGTGTACAACCGGACAGAGCGGAGTTGGCGCGGGCTGAAGGCCTTGCAGGAGCATCTGGGCCGGGGCGGCCTTGGCGGAAATGACGACGCGCCGGAAGACGTCTACGGCCCAACCTCTTTCTCGGACAACATCTTCGATCGCGCCCACGATCTGATCCGCCTCTATTTCAACGTCTCTCGCAATGGAGACCTGCTCGCCGAGCGGTTCCTTGAGGCGAATGACGCACCGCCGTTCGCCGCGCCGGAACGGCAGGCGCGGATGGACGAGCTGGAGGGCGATCTGCGAACGCTAGTCTCGATGCTTCGGAACTTCGCCAGGGAGTTCGACGAGATGAGCCGCGAGATCGACGGCGTCCGCAGCAGGATCCTCACCAGCGTCGGCGGCTCACGCGAACCGCGCCGTGACCAGTAAATTTAACACCGTGACGGGCCGCCGACCTATCCAATTGGACGTGCCGCGACGGCCAGCGCGACGCCAAAAGATCGGGCCGGCCAAAGCGTGACGGGTGAGCCTCTCCTCAGGTGTTTGCGATTTGTATCGGCGGGGATTGGCCCCGGAATTGGCCCAGAGGGCCAAATTCCTCAATGAAATCTGGTGGGCCGGGTGGGGATCGAACCCACGACCACTCGATTAAAAGTCGGGTGCTCTACCTCTGAGCTACCGGCCCCCAAAGGCGCGCGGACCATAGTCGCTGGAGGCGAGAGGCGCCATAGTCGCGCCCGGGTCCGGTGTCTGTGAGGGGGCAACTGCGCGTGCGCGTCTTATTGACACTTGGCCTCATGGCCATGGCGGGCCCGACCTTGGCCCAGACCAACACCGCCGTCAGCCAGGACGCGGGCACACGCAGCATGGAATCGGCGGCGGAAACGCCGCTGCGCAACGCCAATATCGTCCGGCAGACCATCCCGCCGGTGGTGTCGGCCGCCATGGCCGCGCCTTACGCCCATCCCCGCCCGATGACCTGTCAGGCCATCGCCAAAGAGGTCGCCGCCCTCGACCAGGCCCTGGGCCCCGACTTCGACGCCGGCGGCGGCAAATCCAACACCCACCTCGCCCCCTCGGCGTTGAAGGTGGCGGCCAACACCCTGATCCCGTTCCAGGGCGTGCTGCGATTCGTTTCCGGGGCCGAGGCGCATGATCGCAAAGTCGTCCGCGCCATCATCGCCGGCAGCGCCCGGCGGTCATACCTCAAGGGGTTGGGCGAGGCCCGGCGCTGCCCGGCCCCCGCCTCGCCGATGGGGACTGTGCCGCCGGCGAGGGCCGCCGCGCCGCCCCACAGCCACCGTCCGCCGCGCCGTCGGTAGGGGTTTTGCAAATGCTGTTCCTGTGTGGCTTGCAGATGCGCCGTCCCCGACGTTAAGATTCTTAACCATGCGCGCCACCCCATTGCTGATCGCGTCGCTGGCGGTTTCGATCGCCGGCCCAAGCCTGGCGCAGAACGCCCAGTATCCGCCCTGGCCGCCCCCTGAGACCCAATACTCGTACGCCCCGTCCCAATCCTCGTACGACCCGTACGGACCGCCGCCCGAACCCCCGCCTCCGCCGCCGCAGCAACCCTACGATGCGCCATACGACGACCAGTCCCAGGCGCCGCCCTACGCCGCCCAGCCCGGCCCGCCGGAGCCGCCGCCGCCAGCCGATTACGCACCGTACGACGATCAGTCCCGGGGGCCGCCCAACGCCGCTCAGCTCGGGGCGCCGCCCAGCTCGCAACTGGTCACGCCGTCGCAGGAAGGCTCGAAGACCATCACCACCGCGGCCGAGGCGCCGCTGCATCAACTGAACCTGATCAGCCAGAGGATTCCGCCCGTCCTGATGGCCGCGCTGGCCGACCCGTACGCCTCGCCGAGCCCCCTCACCTGCCAGACCCTGACCCGTGCGATCGCCGACCTGACCGTGGCGCTGGGGCCTGACTACGACTATGTCCCGCCCGAGCCACAGCGGGGGAAGAAA
>DASXMK010000382.1:0-7087 GCA_036495705.1 Caulobacteraceae bacterium
CGCAATGAACACTGCATTTTGGCTTGTCCAGCCGGGACGCACATGAGGATGCCTTTCTAACCAGGGATATCGAACCAAAGCCCCCGAGCCATCGGGTCCAAGGTTGAGAACATCCTCGACCTGAAGCCACCCGAATAGGCCATGCTGCTTTGGGCCGACGTACCGCCACCCCCCACTGGTCTGCGCGCAAGGCCGATAGAGTCCCCAAAAGAGGAACAGGTCACCGGGTCCGACTTTTCCATTTCGGAGGTGTGAAAGCGCAGCGCCGACTTGGCCCAGCGCTCCTCGCCACCCCGGCGGCCTTGCAGCCTTGAGGGCAGTCCGATCTATGTCAGGATCGAGATGACAGGGTTTGTCTGGCGAGAGACGACCGCCCGAAACCTCAAATGCGATTGTGGACACCGGCTCTACCAAGTCGCCATAGCAAGTTGGGGTGGGCATCGACGTGGGAATCGGGAGACTGACCGGCCGCCCGTCAACAATCGCGCTGGCGCATCCTCCTGCCGAGCTGTCAACACCCTTGCGACTGAAAACAACCTTCACGCAAAATCTCCCAACGCGCCAAAAATGGATATGGAGGGAGACGCCGACTGTCCGGCCCCCCGACGCACCCCGGTTTGCCCGCTAGATCGAGGCCCGACAGGACACTGGGGCTAAAAGCTGAAGCCAATCCGCGTTCGCCCGCCTCCCCGCTTGAGGGCAACCTCCTCCCCGAGCATTGCGACCAGGTCCTCCTCGCCATCCTCGCCGAGCAGCCTTGCCTTGCGCGCGACGAGAGCAAAGTCCCCCGGCGCGAGGTTGTCGAGACGGTCCAGTGTCGCAGGTGCCGTCGCCCCGAAGCTCCGTCGGAACGCCTCGCGCGCCTGCTCGGCCGTCATCGGCAGGAATTTCACCTTGAACAGGAACCGCCGCAGGGTGGCCGGATCTAGGCTGTCCATCAGGTTGGTGGCGCAGGCGAACGGATAGGGGTGGCGTTCCATCCAGGTCAGCATTTCGTTGACCTGGGTGACCTCCCACGACCGGCTCGCGCCGGCGCGGTCGCGCAGGAATGAGTCGGCCTCGTCGAGGATCAACATGGCGCGCAGATCGGCGGCTTCTTCGAAGGCGCGGGCGATCTGCTGCTCGGTCTCGCCGACCCACATGGAAATGAGGTCCGAGGCGCGCTTTTCTATAACGTCCAGGCCGATGCGCTCGGCCACGTGACGGGCGAAGGCGCTTTTGCCGGTGCCGGGCAGGCCATGCAGGCAGAACGAGATCGCCCGCTCGCCGCTGGCCGCGACCCTGTCGGCCAGGATGGCGAGGTCGCAGTCGGCGGCCGACAGCGCCGGATCGAAAGGGATCGAGGCGGGCGGCGCCGGGACGGGCGTCCTGCCCATGCCGCGGATCACCGACAAGGCGGCCTCGCGCGCGTCGGCCTCCCGGCCGCCGGTCAGCCTCGCCGCGCGCACCGCGAGATCGATCACCGCCGGCGCGGCGCGCACCTCCGCCAGATCGTCGAGGGCGGCGGGAGAGAGTCGCAGGCGCCGGCGAGACGCGATGCGTTGGACAACCCGTCGGCGAACGTGGCGTCCAGGCTCGGGAAAGCGGACGGCCAGGGACATGCGGCGGAGGACCGCTCCACCCAATTGGTTGGCATGATTGGTGATCCAGATCGTCGGTACGGCCGTGCGCTCGACCAGCCGGTTCATGAACACCTTCGAGCCCGCCCTTGATTGGTAGTCACGATCGTCGACACCGGTGAAGATGTCGTCCGCCTCGTCAACTGCCAGCAAGGTGCGTCCCGCCCGGCTGGCCAGGGCGCGAGCGACAGCGAACGCCGCGACCCGTTCCTTGCGTGTGGGTTCTCCGCCATCCTCGTCGTCTTCGCCGACGAACATCGGATGTGCGCCGACGCGCTCGGCGAGGGTGCGAACGAACTCAGTCTTGCCGGTCCCGGGCGGCCCGTAAAGCAGGAGGTTGACGCCGGCGGCCCGTTTCGCCAAGGCGCCGGAAACCATCCGCTCCGCCAGTTCCGCGTTTTCTCCAAGGTGGGCGAAATCCTCCCACGCCAATTCCGCCTTCCTGGGCTTGCCGACCAAGAGACTCCTCAGGCGGGTCGGATCGCAGGTGTTCAACCGAGCGATCCGCAAGACGGTGTTCGAGACGACGAAGCAATCGCATCCTTGGTCTTCGAGGAGACCCAGGAGCAGCAACGGTCGGCTGGCCTGAAGCGCCTGCCTCACGAACCGCTCGCCGATATCTGTCAGGAGAGAGATCGCCTTGGCGGCGATCGTGCCGTGAAAACACTCGAATGATTTGAGCAGTGATTGGAGAGTCTTATCCAAAGACGCTCTGACACAGAGCCGAAGGATGTCCGACTCCAGGGTTGGCAGGTCGAGAGTTTCACAAAGCCAGGTCAGCCGGAGTTCGAGCGCTGATCGCGCCGGAACCGCGCCCGCTTTGTTGAGCTCTGCCAAGACTGGGCTGAAAGCCGCCCAAGTCTCGCGGTCGATGCGTCCCGCATCGAGATCAAACGCGCTGGCGTCGATTTTTGGTTCGGGCACACCCAGCTCCTCCGCGTTCTCGACCAGCCAGGACGCCAAACGGTGGACTGGCCGCCTCACACGGCCCCCGTTCTCATCCTTGAGCGCACGCAACGCGTATTTTCGCAGCCAGAAGCGCTCGTAGCGGTCCATCCTGATCTCCTGCGGCAAAGGAAATCTGATACGACGGCGACACGACAGAACTGGACGGACGATGCGCCACGAAAAGCCACTCATCCTTCTGAAACTCGCCCGCCGGCTGGCCGGGACGGCCGAAGGCCTCACGCTCGATGAGATGGCGCGGGAAACCGGCGTCGATCGCCGCACGGCCGAGCGCATGCGCGACGCCCTGCGCGAACTCTTTAGTCAGCTTGAGGAGTTACGCGACGGACGCGGCAAACGTTTTCGGATTCCCGGTGGCCTCGATGGCTTCATCCAGGCCCCCAGCGTCGACGAGCTGGCGGAGCTGCAGGCGGCGATCGCCGCCCTGGCGCAAAGTGGCGGCGATGCCCGCGCCGAGCTTCTTCGCGGTTTGCTGGACAAGATCCGCGCCGCGCTTCGGGCTCCGACCCGGCTTCGCATGGAGCCCGACCTGGAGGCGCTGGCCAAGGCCGAAACCCTGGTCATGCAGGTCGGCCCGCGGCCGTTGGCCGACGGCCAGTTGCTTGCCCATCTGCGCGAGGCGCTCAAGGCGATGCGCGTCTGCGCCTTCCGCTATGCCGGCGGAAGCGGCGAGCGGAGCCGGTTTCGGGAGGTTACTCCCTACGGCATCCTGTTCGGCCGGGACTACTATCTGGTCGGGCCTCAGGTGGGCAGGCCCTCGCCCGTGCTGTGGCGGCTGGACCGCATCCGCGACCTGGAACTCGGCGAAACCTGTGACGGGCCGCCGGAGGGGTTCGACCTGGCCGCGTTCGCGGCGCGCTCGTTCGGGACCTATCAGGAGCCGCCGGAAGGTGTGGTGCTTCGTTTCGCGCCGGCCGTCGCCGAGGATGCCCAGCGGTTCCAGTTCCATCCGAGCCAGACGCTCACGGATGAGGCTGACGGCTCGCTGACGGTCAGCTTTCGCGCCGGCGGCCTCAACGAGATCGTCCACCACCTGTTCATCTGGGGCGCCGCGGTGGAAATCCTCGAACCACCTCGGCTCAGGACGATGATGGTCGAAGCGCTTGCGTCAGCGCTGGCGAAGCACAGCATGTCAGGAGAACTCGCCGCACCACCTTGCCAATTTTTGCCATAGTGGCTATCTTGGCGCCATGACGACCATGAACATTTCCCTGCCCGACGCGCTCAAGGCGTTCGTCGACGCCCAGGTCGCCGGCGGCGGCTACGGCACCAGCAGCGAATATGTCCGCGAGCTGATCCGCAGGGACAAGGATCGCGCCCACCTGCGCCGGCTGCTCCTGGACGGCGCCGCTTCGCCGCCGGCGGCGCCGGCCGATGCCGCCTATTTCGAGGGTCTGCGTGCGCGGGTGCGCACGGCGGGATGACCGCCAAACCGGTTGTTCCTCGCGAACAGGCTGTGCGGGACATCGAAGACGCCGTCGATCACTACTACCGCGAGGCTGGCGAAAGGGTCGCCCTCGGCTTCATCGACGAGGTCGAGCGCGCCTTCCGCGCGATCGCCCGGAGCCCCGCGGCGGGATCGCCGCGCTACGCCCATGAACTTGGTCTCCCGGGCCTGCGCGTCCGGCGCCTCAAGCGTTACCCATATCTCGTTTTCTGCGTTGAGCGGCCTGACTGCCTCGACGTTTGGCGGGGGCTTCACGGCCGGCGGGACATACCGGCATGGATGACGGATCCCGATCGGCGGTCTTGACAATTTGCAATATATCCGTTATTGTTAGGGTTCGATGGAACCCGTCGCCAGCCAGCTTCAGACGTTCTTCAATCGGTCGGGCGCGCGCCCGACTACCGTATCTACGGTGATTTACGGATCCACCGTTAATTACCGTAATTAACGGTGATTTCGGGCGTGGCCAGGCGGCGGATTTTGCAATACGCGATCTGCGACGCCTCAGCCGTCGTAGAAAAACGCCGGGTGCAGGCCGATCAGGCGCTTGTCTCGCTCGGTCTCGGCCCGGGCGGCGGCCTCGGGCGCCACCTGACTGAATTCATCGGTCGGATAGATGCGCTGGGCGATGTCGCGGCGCGCGTAGTGGCACTGCAGGAAGAAACGGCCGAACTCGGGCTGGGCGGGGGTGCCGCGGTGCCAGATGTCGGAGACGAACAGGATCGCGTCGCCGGCCTTGGCCGGCAGCATCACCGGCTCGCGGCCCTGGTAGCTGAGGGCCATGCCCTGGTCGTCGGCGTCCCTGGGCGGCAGGCGCCCGGAGCGATGCGAGCCGGGGATCACCGCCGTCGGCCCGGCTTCGAGCGGGCAGTCGATCAGGAACAGGTGCAGGCCGATGGCGAAAACCGGATAGGGGATCTCGTCCGGCCAGGCGACGCCTTCGGGCCGGGGAATGTGCGGGCCGGCGTCCATGTGCCAGCGCCCGCCCTGGTGGCCGGCCGGATTGCGCCAGGCGGTATTGGCGATGATGTGGCAATCCTCGCCCAGCAGCGGCTCGATCACATCGAGGATGGCGCGCTCGCCGACGGCGCGCTGGGCGAGCGGCGAGCGGTTGAACATGGCGTAGCGCCACTCGCCGCGTTGATCGCGCTCCCGGTCGGGGCCGGAGCCTTCATAGACGGCCGCGATCTCCTCGCGCAGGGCCTCCGTGGCGTCGGCATCGAGCACGCCCGGCAGATGCGCATAACCCTCGCGCTCGAGATGGGCGGCCGCGTCCGGGGCCGGCTCCCGGCGCAGAACGAGATTGCCATGTCGTCGCGAGATCATCGGCCGAGTATGCGGCTTCGACGCCGGGGATCAAGCGGCGCGAGACCGGCCGCCTGCGCGCTGGACTCAAATCGGGCGCCGGGCGCCGTGCCGAACCGTGAGGATCTCCACTCGGTCGTCCGTGACCCGGTAACATATGAGATACGGCGGGACTGTCACCAACTCCCGGCGGCCGCCACCGACCGATCTGCCGCGCTGGGGATGGTTCGCCAGAGCATCACCGGCGGCGATCAACCTCAGCGCCATGCGTTGAGCCGCGAGCGGCTTGAACTGTCCGATGTAAGCGCGGATCGCAACGACGTCAGAGACGGCGCGACGGGTCCAGACTACTTGAACCACGATCGCGGCGCGGGTTTCTCACCTGGTGTTCCCCAACTCCTGAGCCAGGCGGCGACTTTCGAATGCGGGATGAATCGGCCGGCATCGCCGTCCGCCTCGCCTTCGCGCATGGCGGCCTCGTCAGCCTCACTATCAGGCTGGTTGAAGATGGAGGGCTCACGCTTCAACATGACTCACATATAGCATGGGGGACCGCTCCTCACCACGCGTCGACGAACCGGCGGCGCGGCGCATGCCGTGGACGGCAGGATCGCAGGCCATCGATGATCCAGCGGCGGGTGTCCGCCGGGTCGATCACGGCGTCGATCTCCAGGCTGGCGGCGACATTGATTGCCTTGCCGCGCTTGTAGAGCGCCCCCAGGAGCTTATCGAACAGGGCCTGTTTGGCCTCCGGGTCGGTCTCCGCCTCCAGCTCGCGGCGGTAGCCCAGGCGCACCGAACCTTCCAGGCCCATGCCGCCGAACTCGCCGGTCGGCCAGGCGGCGCAGAACACCGGGGCCAGGGTCGAGCCCCCGGCCATGGCCTGGGCCCCAAGGCCATAGGCCTTGCGCAGCACCACGGCGAACATCGGCGTTCCCAGGCGGGCGGCGTTGATGAACAGGCGCGAAGTCTTGCGCACCGCGGCCTGGGCCTCGCTGTCCGGCCCGACCATGAAACCGGGCGTGTCGATCAGCGAAACCACCGGCAGGTCGAAGGCGTCGGCCAGCTGGAACAGGCGCGAGCCTTTGTCGGCCCCTTCGCAATCGACCGCCCCGCCGAGGTGATGCGGATCGTTGGCGATCAGGCCCATCGGCCGGCCTTCGATGCGCATGAAGCCGGTGATGACTCCGGGGGCGAAGCGCGGCCGCAGCTCCAGGAACGAACCCGCGTCGGCCAGGGTGTCGATGACGGCGCGCACGTCATAGACGCGCAGGCGGTTTTCCGGCACCGCGCGGCGCAGCAGGCGCTGATCGGCCGCCGACCATTGCTCGATGCGCCCCTGGAAATACGACAGCGCCTGTTTGGCCAGGCGGGTGGCGTCGGCCTCGTCCTGCGCCAACACATCGACGACGCCGTTGGCGGTCTGCACGTCCATCGGCCCGATGTCCTCGGGCGCGAAGACGCCCAGGCCGCCGCCCTCGATCATCGCCGGTCCGCCCATGCCGATGTTGCAGTCCTGGGTGCAGATCAGGATCTCGCAGAGCCCGGCGAACGAGGCGTTGCCGGCGAAGCAGCGGCCGGAGACGACGGCGATCTTGGGGACTATGCCGGCCAGTTGGGCGAAGGATTTGAAACTGGGCGTCGCCAGACCCGAGGCGCCGACTCCGTCCGTGTCGCCGGGCCGCCCGCCGCCGCCCTCGGCAAACCACACGACCGGCAGTTCCTGACTCTCGATAATCTCAAGAAGGCG
>DASXMK010000383.1:0-4586 GCA_036495705.1 Caulobacteraceae bacterium
CACCTATTCCGGGCGCGAGGCCGAGGCTATCGGGCTCGCCAACCTGACCGTCCCCGACGCCGAGTTCGAGACGGCCATCGAGGCCCTGACGTCGCAGATCCTGGAAAATTCGTCGTTCAGCCACGCCGCCAACAAGCGCCTGCTGATGGCGACCGACGGATTGAGCCAGGCCGCGGGCTTGGGGCA
Organism: Caulobacteraceae bacterium; assembly: GCA_036495705.1. Taxonomy (GTDB): domain Bacteria; phylum Pseudomonadota; class Alphaproteobacteria; order Caulobacterales; family Caulobacteraceae; genus Acaudatibacter. The sequence continues at coordinate 187 of DASXMK010000383.1, forward strand.
CGAGATTTATCATGGCGAGGGCCGCGGACCCGACATGGCCGAGCGCATCGCCGCGTTCGCCGCTCGCGCGCGATGACCGGCCCCGCTATCGCCTCGGAGATCGCGGCCTGATCAGGCGCTCCGTTTGAGGGTCTGATCGAGGAGCGCCAGAAGTTCGCGCCAGTGCCGTTCCGCCGCCGCCTGGTCATAGACCGGCATGTCCGGCGGGGCGTAGCCGTGACGCGCCCCGGCGTAGATCTCCACGGTGTTGTCCACGCCGGCTTCGGTAAGCGCCTGGCGCAGGCGATGGGCCTGATCCGGCGGAAAGCCGGCGTCCTCGTCCGCTCCGCCGATATAGACCTTGGCCTTGATCCGCGGGGCGAGCCGGTGAGGGCTGTCCGGCGCGTCGGTGGCCAGCCGGCCGCCGTGGAACCCGGCCGCGGCGACGATCTTGTCTGGATAATTGCCGGCCGCGCGCAGGGCCAGGCCCGCGCCCATGCAATAGCCGGTCACCCCGACTTTGTCGGCCTTGGCCTCGGGCTGCTTGTCCAGCCAGGCGAGGAACGCGCCGGTGTCCCGGGTCGAGCGTTGCGGATCGGTCGAACTCATCAGCTTGCCGAAGACGGCGCGCCGGGCCTCCTCGCTGGCGAACGCCGCGCGCAGATCGATCGGCTCATAAGGGCCGGCGCGCCAGAACATGTCCGGCAGCAACACATAGTAGCCGTGCCCGGCCAGGCGCTCGCACATGGCGAACAGGGCCGGCCGGATGGCCGGGGCGTCCATGTAGAAGATCACCGCCGGCCACGGACCGGCGCCCTCCGGGGTGAACACATAGGCCCGGGCCGGACCATCAGAGGTGGGAATTGAGACTTCGCTCTTGGCCATTGTTCGCTTTCCTTGCGCCTATTTGATCAGGTCGGCGACCTCGGCCACCGCCTCGGGATTCAATGTCCACGCAGCGGCGGCGGCGTTGGCCTTGACCTGTTCGGGTCTGGTCGCCCCGGCGATGACCGAAGGCACGACCGGGTGGCCAAGCAACCAGGCAAAGGCCAGCTGCAGCAGGTCGTGGCCGCGCTCGGCCGCCCAGGCGGCGAGCTTGTCGAGGCGATCGAAGTTCTTCTCGCTTAGGGCCTCCTGGCCGCGCCGGCCCCAGATCGCCAGGCGCGTGCCTTCCGGCGGCGGCTCGCCGCGGCGGTATTTGCCGGTGAGGAGCCCCGAGGCCAGGGGGAAATACGGGACCAGCCCGAGGCCGAAGCGGTCGCAGGCCGGGATCACCTCTCGTTCCACATGGCGTTCGAGGAGGCTGTACTGGTTCTGGGCGGTGATGAACCGGCCAAGGCCGCGCACCTTGGCCGTCCAATCAGCCTCCGCGATCTGCCAGCCGGCGAAATTCGAACAGCCGATGTACCGCGCCTTGCCGGCGCGCACGATGTCGTTGAGGGCGTCCAGGGTCTCCTCGATCGGGGTTTCCGGATCGGGCGCATGCATCTGGTAGAGATCGATGTAGTCTGTCCCCAGCCGTTGCAGGCTGGCGTCGACGGCCGCCAGCACATAGCGCCGCGAACCGCCGCGCATGTAGGCCGAGCCGCCCATGGGCATGGCGAATTTCGTGGCCACGATCACGTCCTTGCGACGGCCGCCGAGGGCCTGGCCGAGCATGGTCTCCGAGCGCGATCCGCCATAGATGTCGGCCGTATCGAAGAAATTGATCCCAGCCTCCAGGGCCGCATCGACCACAGCCGTGGCCGCCTCCTGTTCGATGCGCATGCCGAAATTGTTGCAGCCCAGGCCGATCTCGCTGACCTTCAGACCGCTTGTCCCGACCCGCCGCAATTCCATGGCGTTTCCCTTTCCGTGTTCGCCCACAGCAAACCGGCTTTATCCGCGCTGGGCAACGGTGATCGGCGCCAGCTTGGCGTTACGAAGATTTCACTTAAGTCTCCGCATCCAAAGGCGCATCGCCGCGCCACTTTACAGGTGAGCGACACGGCGCTGGGCCGGCGTCGGTAAGAAATACAAAGGAGCCACCCATGGGAGATTGGATCCCAATCGTCGGCACGGTCTTTTTCTGGAGTTTCCTGGCGGCCGTCATTCTGGTGCCGGTCTACCTTCGGCATCGCGACCGCAACCAGATGCAGGAAACCCTGCGCACGGCCCTGGAAAAGGGTCAGACCCTGCCGACCGAACTGGTCACGGCGCTGCAGAACAGCGTCACCGCCCGGACCATGCCCACCCGCGAGGGCGACTTGCGCCGGGCCGTCGTGCTCATCGCCGTCGGGCTCGGCTTCTGCGCACTGGGCTATGGGCTGTGGTACGGCCTGATGACCGTTGACGATACCGCGGCCTATATCACTGGCGGCTGCACGGCGGGCGCCGGCGCCATTCCTGGCCTGATCGGCGTGGCCTATCTCATCCTCTGGGCCACCAAGTCCAAGACGCCCACCACCTGATCGCGCGCCCCGGCGCGGAGAGGTTCGGAAATGGTCGATACCATCCACGCAGCGAGGCACGACCTCGAACTGGTGGCGCTGGCGGTGGCCGGAGGCCGGTCGGCCTTCGGCGAGCTGGTTCGCCGTCACGGTTCGGCGGTGCGCGCTCTGTTGCGACGGATGGGGGCCGACGCGCACCTGGCCGACGACCTGGCCCAGGACGCCTTTCTGGCGGCCTTCGAGCAGATCACCGAGTTCAGAGGCGAGGGTACGTTCCAGGCCTGGGTCAAGCGCATCGCCGCGCGCGCCTATGTGAAACGCTGGCGGCGCGACGCCCACGAGGCGCTGATGGCCGAGACGCCCGAACCGGAAAGCCCGCTGGCCGATATCGTCGCCGGCATCGACCTGGACGAGGCGCTGCGTTCGCTTTCGGGGCCCGAGCGCATGTGCGTCTCACTCTGCTACGGGGCGGGTTTATCGCACTCCGAGGCGGCGCACGCCTTGAATGCGCCTTTGGGAACGGTCAAATCCCATGTCAAACGTGGTTTGGATAAGCTCCGTAACCGGCTCCGGCCGGCTGGCGGGGAGGAGAGCCGGGTCAATGGCTGACAGGAGTTTCGAGATGGAGCTCGATCGGCTGTTCGCCGAGCAACCGGCGTTCCCGGACGCCGACCTGTTCGCGTTGCGGGTGGAAACCAACCTCGAGCGTTGCTGGACCTTTCGCCGCTTCCTGATCGGCGGCCTGGGCCTAGCCGGCGGCGTCTTTGGCGCGGTGCAGCTGCTCGGCTACGGCGTGGCCCCGCGGCTGAACGCCCTGGCCGCTCACTATGCGCCGGACGTGCAGGTGCAGTGGACCGATGTGGCGATCTCGCACCTCCTGCCCGGGGGCCTGGAGGTCAACGGCCAGATCCTGTGGATGTCGGCCGCCCTGGCGATCGTGGCCGTGGGCTTCGCCGTCACCCGCGTCATTCGTGAAATTTAACTGAAGGTCGACGCCCCATGTCAGCCCAGCGCCCGCGCGCCTCCAGACGCATCACCGCGCCTCAGATCGCCGCGCGCAAGGGCGGCGAGCCGCTGGTGTGCCTTACGGCCTACACCGCGCCGATGGCCGAACTGCTGGACGACGCCTGTGACCTCATTCTGGTCGGCGATTCGGTGGGCATGGTCCTGCACGGCCTGCCCAACACCGTCGGCGTGACTTTGGAGATGATGATCCTCCATGCCCAGGCGGTGATGCGCGGCAGCCGGCGCGCGCTGGTGGCCGTGGACATGCCGTTCGGGACCTATGAAGGCGCGCGCGAGGCGGCCTACGCCAACGCCGCCCGCGTTCTCAAGGAGACCGGCGCCGGCGCGGTGAAGCTCGAAAGCGGGCCACACGTCGCCGAGACCATCGCCTATCTGACCGCCCGTGGGGTTCCGGTGATCGGCCATGTCGGATTGCGACCGCAATCGGTGCTGACCGATGGCGGTTTCCGCGCCAAGGGCCGCTTGGAAACTGAGCACGCCGACGTGCTGGCCGAGGCCAAGGCCACCGCCCGGGCGGGCGCATTCTGCGTCGTTGTCGAAGGCGTCGCCGAATCCCTGGCCCGCGCCATCACCGCGGCCATCGACGTCCCGACGATCGGCATAGGGGCCTCGGCCGGGTGCGATGGGCAGATCCTGGTCACCGAGGACATGCTCGGCCTGTTCGACTGGACGCCGAAGTTCGTGCGCCGCTACGCCGACCTGCGCGGCGAGATCTCCCAGGCGATCGGCCGCTACGCCGACGACGTCCGCGCCCGCCGCTTCCCCGGCCACGCTGAGATCTACTTCGCCAAGGCGGGGTAGGGCGCTTGGCCTACGACCGGGCCGAGGCCACCTTCATCGGCGCCAGCTTCGCCGCCACGGCGCGGCAGTCGTAGGGCGTCGCCGGGTCGGAGCAGAAGTCCGGCCATACGCCGCCTGCGCGCCAGTAGTCCACCAGGCCGAGCTTGGCCGCGACGGCCATGAACC
>DASXMK010000384.1:0-1714 GCA_036495705.1 Caulobacteraceae bacterium
CGGTGCTGTGGCATGGGGCGGCCGGCGAAACGCGGATCAACATCATCGACACCACCGGCCACGCCGATTTCGGCGGCGAGGTGGAGCGCGTCCTCGGCATGGTCGATGGGGCCCTGCTGCTTGTCGACGCCGAAGAGGGCGTGATGCCCCAGACCAAGTTCGTGCTTGGCAAGGCCCTGAAGCTGGGCCTCCGCCCCATCGTGGTGCTGAACAAGGTCGACCGCCCGCACGCCGACCCGGACGGGGTGCTGAACGACGCCTTCGACCTGTTCGCGGCCATCGGCGCCAGCGATGAGCAACTCGATTTCCCCCACCTCTATGCCAGCGGCAAACAGGGCTGGGCGGTCAACGACATGGCCGATGAGCACAAGGATCTGGCTCCCCTTTTCGACCGGATTGTCGCCCACACACCGGCGCCGGTGGCCGAGGCGCACGCCGGCGATCCGGCCAAGCTATTGGCCGTGCTCATCGAGGCCGATCCGTTCCTGGGCCGCCTGCTGACCGGCCGGGTCGAATCCGGCCGCCTGATCCCGGGCATGGCTATCCGCGCCCTGGCCCGCGACGGGAGCGAGATCGAGCGCGGCCGGATCACCAAGCTCTTGGCTTTCCGCGGCCTCAAGCGCGCGCCGATCGAGGCCGCCGAGGCCGGCGATATCGTCGCCGTCGCCGGCCTTTCCCGGGCCACCGTGGCCGACACCCTGGCCGCGCCCGACGCCGAAGGGGCCCTGCCGGCCCAGCCGATCGATCCGCCGACCATCGCCATCACCGTCTCGGTCAACGACAGCCCGCTGGCCGGGCGCGACGGCGACAAGGTCCAGAGCCGGGTGATCCGCGAGCGCCTGCTGCGCGAGGCCGAGGCCAATGTCGCGGTCAAGGTCGCCGAGACCCACGAGAAGGACGCCTTCGAGGTCGCCGGGCGCGGCGAGCTGCAGCTGGGGGTGCTGATCGAATCCATGCGCCGGGAGGGCTTCGAGGTCTCCATCAGCCGCCCGCGGGTGGTGTTCCAGTCCGATCCCGACAGCGGCGCCCGCCTCGAGCCGATCGAGGAGGTGGTCATCGACGTCGACGACGACTTCACCGGCGTGGTCATCGAAAAACTCTCCGGCCGCAAGGCCGAGCTCAAGGACATGGGTCCCTCGGGAGCCGGCAAGACCCGCCTGACCTTCCAGAGCCCCTCCCGGGCCCTGATCGGTTATCAGGGCGAGTTCCTTACCGACACCCGCGGCTCGGGCGTGCTCAACCGCGTGTTCAGCCACTACGAGCCGTACAAGGGGGCCATCGAGGGCCGGCGCAACGGCACCTTGATCTCCAACGCCGACGGCGAGACCGCATCCTTCGCCCTGTGGAACCTGGAAGAGCGCGGGACCATGTTCGTTGGCGCCGGCGAGAAGACCTACCAGGGCATGATCATCGGCGAGAACGCCAAGCCCGAGGACCTCGACGTCAATCCGATGAAGTCCAAGCAACTGACCAATGTCCGCGCCTCGGGCAAGGACGAGGCCATCCGCCTGACGCCGCCGCGCCGGCTGACCCTGGAACAGGCCATCGCCTATATCGAAAGCGACGAGCTGGTCGAGGTGACACCTAAGGCCATCCGCCTGCGCAAGGCGGTCCTCAACCCCACTTTCCGCAAGCGCCGCCAGAAGGAAGACGCCTAGCCACACATGATCCTCCCCCGTTCACGGGGGAGGGGGACCCCGTAGGGGTGGAGGGG
>DASXMK010000385.1:0-4157 GCA_036495705.1 Caulobacteraceae bacterium
TTGCACGCTTAGCCGCCCGCTCAAGGTGGTGTGCGCGTGCGGCAACGGCACCGCTGGAGCCTTCGCGCCCGAGGCGCTGCGGCGCATGGGGGCGCAGGTGGTGGAGATGGACTGCGACCTCGACTGGACCTTCCCGCGCTACAATCCCAATCCCGAAGACGCCGCCATGCTGCACGCCATGGCCGAGGCGGTGCGCGCCCACGGGGCCGATCTGGCGCTGGGCTTCGATGGCGACGGCGATCGCTGCGGGGTGGTGGACGATAGCGGCGAGGAGATCTTCGCCGACAAGATCGGGCTGCTGCTGGCCCGCGATCTCGCCCCGCTGCACCCCGGGGCCCGGTTCGTGGTCGACGTCAAATCCACAGGCCTCTTCGCCACCGATCCGGTCCTCGCCGCCCACGGAGCCACGACCCTCTACTGGAAGACTGGCCACAGCTACATCAAGCGCAAATCGGTGGAGATCGGAGCCCTGGCCGGCTTCGAAAAGTCGGGCCACTTTTTTTTCGGCCCACCACTTGGCCGTGGCTATGACTGCGCGCTGACCGCGGCGGCGGCGATCCTGACCATGCTGGACCGCAACCGCGACCGAAAGCTCAGCGATTTGAAGGCCGCCTTGCCGCCGGCCTATACCTCCCTGACCATGAGCCCGCATTGCGCCGACGAGGTCAAATACGCCGTGGTCGACAAGATCGTGGGAGAGTACCAGGCCCTGGCGCGGCGTGGCGAAAAGGTCCTGGGCCGGGCCATCGCCGAAGTGATCACGGTGAACGGCGTGCGCGTGGCCCTGGAGGACGGCTCCTGGGTCCTGGTCCGGGCCTCGTCCAACAAGCCGGAGATCGTGGTGGTGGTGGAAAGCACTCGCTCGGCCGAGGACATGCGCGATCTGTTCCGCCGCGAGGTCAAGCCGAGGCTTGCGGCTCACCCCGAGATCGGGGCCTACAACCAGGAAATCTGACTCTCATTTTTGAGTAATGGCGCCGGCGCGCCATGACGATGTCTTGCAAGGGGCGATGATCCATGCGCGTGGCCATGATCGGTACCGGATATGTCGGCCTGGTGTCGGGGGCGTGTTTTGCCGACTTCGGCCACACCGTCACCTGCATCGACAAGGACGACGGCAAGATCGAGCGGCTCGGGCGCGGCGTGATGCCGATCTATGAGCCCGGGCTCGATGAGCTGGTTGAGCGCAATGTCCGCGAGGGGCGCCTGTTCTTCACCAGCGATGCGTCGAGCGCCGTGGCCGGGGCCGACGCGGTGTTCATCGCCGTGGGCACGCCGTCGCGGCGGGGAGACGGTCACGCTGACCTGTCGTTCGTGCACGCCGCTGCGCGCGAAGTCGCTGGCCTGGTGGACGGCTTCACCGTGGTGGTCACCAAGTCCACCGTTCCGGTGGGCACCGGCGATGAGATCGAGGCCCTGGTGCGCGAGGTCGCGCCGGGCAGCGACGTGGCCGTGGTCTCCAACCCGGAGTTTCTGCGCGAAGGCTCGGCGATCGAAGACTTCAAGCGCCCTGACCGGGTGGTGGTCGGCCTGCACGACGAGCGCGCCCGGGCGGTGATGCACGAACTCTATCGCCCGCTGAGCCTCAACGAGACGCCGATGATCGTCACCGACCGGCGCACCTCGGAATTGATCAAATACGCCGCCAACGCCTTCCTGGCCATGAAGGTCACCTTCATCAACGAAGTGGCCGATCTGTGCGAAAAGGTTGGCGGCGATGTCCAGCAGGTGGCGCGCGGTATCGGCCTCGACAAGCGCATCGGGGCCAAGTTCCTGCACGCCGGGCCGGGCTTTGGCGGCTCGTGCTTCCCTAAGGACATCCGCGCCTTGGCGCGGACCGCGGCCGACGCCGAGGCGCCGATGAAGCTCGTCGAGGCCACCATCGCGGTGAACGATCGCCGCAAGCACGAGATGGCCGGCAAGATCGCCGCGGCGATCGGGGGCGATCTCACCGGCAAGGTGATCGGCGTGCTCGGTCTGACCTTCAAGCCCAACACCGACGACATGCGTGAGGCCCCGTCCCTCGATATTGTCCCGGCCCTGCTCGCCGCCGGCGCGGCGGTCCAGGGCTTCGACCCAGAGGGGCACGAGGCGCGACAGCTGCTGAGCGGCATGGCGTTCAAGGCCGGGCCCTACGAAGTGGCCGAGGGAGCCGACGCCTTGGTCATCCTGACCGAGTGGGATCAGTTCCGGGCCCTCGATCTCGACCGTCTCGGGGCGGCCATGCGCACCCCCCTGGTGGTGGATTTGCGCAACATCTACCGACCCGATGAGCTGCGTTCGCGCGGCTTCCGTTATGTGAGCGTCGGCCGGCCATGAGCGGGGAAACGCCGATGATAAACGCTGTCAGAACACCGGAGGCGCGCTTCGCCGCTCTGCCCGGGTTTCCATGGGCGGCGCGCTACGCCGAGGACCTGCCGGGGTTCGCCGGCCTCCGCGGCGCCTACATCGACGAGGGGCCCCGCGCCGCCGACCACACCTTCCTGTGCCTGCACGGCGAACCGACCTGGAGCTTTCTCTACCGCAAGATGATCCCGGTGTTCCTGGGGGCCGGGGCGCGGGTGGTGGCCCCTGATTTCCTGGGCTTCGGCCGCTCCGACAAGCCGGTCGAGGTCGGCGACTACAGCTTCCATTTCCACCGCGACTATCTGCTGCGCCTGACCGAGCGCCTGGACCTTCGCAGCATCACCCTGGTGTGCCAGGACTGGGGCGGGCTGCTGGGCCTGACCCTGCCGCTTGATCAAGGCTTCGCCCCGCGGCTGACGCGTCTGCTGGTGATGAACACCGCCCTGGCCGTCGGCGCCGCGCCTTCGGAGGGTTTCGTCGCTTGGCGGACCTATTGCCGCGCCAACCCCGACCTGCCGGTCGGGACGCTGATGAAACGCTCGACCCCGATGCTCACCGAAGCCGAGGTCGCAGCCTATGAAGCGCCGTTCCCAGACGTCCGCTACAAGGCCGGGGTCAGGGCGTTCCCGGAGTTGGTGATGACCGAGCCGGACATGCCGGGCGTGGCCGAGAGCCGGGCCGCGGCCGCGTTCTGGTCGCAGAACTGGTCGGGACCGACATTCATGGCCGTGGGGGCGGCCGACCCGGTGCTCGGACCGCCGGTCATGGCGGCGCTGCGCGCGACCATCCGCGGTTGCCCTGAGCCGATGGTGATCGCCGAGGCCGGCCACTTCGTGCAGGAGTGGGGCGGGCCGATCGCCGAGGCGACGCTGAAGGCCTTCGCCGGCGCCTAGGCTCCTATTGCGCCGCGCTGCGCACCGCCCCCGCAATGTCGCGCACCAGCTGGCCGACCAGCTTCTCGTCATCGCCTTCGGCCATGATCCGGATCAGGGGTTCGGTGCCCGAGGCCCGCACCAATACCCGCCCGCAGCCGTTGAGCTGGGTCTCAGCCTGGGCGATCGCCTCGCGCACCGCGACATGTTCCAAGGGCTTGCCCTGGGCGAAGCGGACGTTTTCGAGCTTTTGCGGCACCGGCTCGAACTGGCGGGCCAGCGCGCTCATGCGCTTGTTGGAGCGGACTAGCTCCGCCAGCACCTGCAGGGCGGCGATCAGGCCATCGCCCGTGGTCGAATAATCCGACATGATGATGTGGCCGGAAGCCTCGCCGCCGAGGTTGAACTGGCCCTCGCGCATGCGCGCCATGACGTAGCGGTCGCCGACCGCCGTGCGCTCCAGGGCCAGGTCTCTGGCGGCCAGGAACCGCTCAAGGCCGAGATTGGACATCACCGTCGCCACCACCCCGCCGCCCTGCAGCCGGCCCTGGGCGCTCCAGGCCGAGGCGATCAGAGCCATGATCTGGTCGCCGTCGACGACCTGGCCGCGCTCGTCGCAGATCACCAGGCGGTCGGCGTCGCCGTCCAGCGCGATGCCGATATCGGCGCGATATTCCCTGACCGCGGCGACGATGGCGGCCGGATAGGTCGAGCCCGACTCCTCGTTGATGTTGAAGCCGTTGGGTGAGACGCCGATTTCCTTGACCTCCGCCCCGAGCTCGTAGAGCGCCGTGGGGGCCACCTTGTAGGCGGCGCCGTGGGCGCAATCGATGACGATGCGCAGCCCGTTCAGGCTGAGCCGGCGCGGGAAGGTCGCCTTGACGATCTCGACATAGCGGGCCTGGGCGTCGTCGACGCGCAGCACGCGGCCAAGCTCGG
>DASXMK010000386.1:0-2414 GCA_036495705.1 Caulobacteraceae bacterium
GGCGCTTGCCCTGGCTCTTCCGCCGATCGTCCTGGCCGTGTCCCTCGCGCCGCTCACCGACTTTACCGGGCAACTTTGGCTGGTCGGTCAGATGGGCGCGCTGCAGAGCGAGCTTGGCATGGCCATCGGGCTCTATGCGGCCGCCCAGATCGTGCTCTTCCTAGTCGTTCTGGCCATCGTCCATATCCCCGCGGTTCGCCGGCCCCTGACGCCCCGGGCATTGCGCCGCCACCGCGTTGCCAACGCCGCCCATCGCCAGTTCGTCTCCATCGGGGCCCGCGCCCATAGCAGCGAAACCGGGGTGTTGATCTTTGTCGCCCTGGAGGATCGCCAGGTCCAGATCCTGGCCGACGCCGGCATCCACCAGAAATGCGGCGAGACGCCGTGGTCGCGGGCCGCCAACGCCATAACCTCGGCCATGAAGGCCGGGGATGATCCCACCGGGGGCATCCTGGAGGCCGTGGACATCTGCGGCCAAGCCTTGAGGCAGCACTATCCGGCCACAGGGCCGCACGACCCGTCCCTCTCGCCCAGACCCCTGGAAGTCTAGGCCAAGTCGAGGACGGCGCGGATCCTCTCGACCGCTTCGACCGGCTCGACATGGGCGGTGTCGATGACCAGCCGCTCGCCGGTCCAGGGCTGATAGTCGCGGGACACGACCTCCTCCCACGTGGGCGGGACAAAACCGGCGATGTCGCTGATCCGACTCTCCACCCGGCGCCGGTGTGCGGTGATATCGGAGCAGATCACTTCCACGTCGAGGCTGGCGACGCCGGCCGTGCGGGCCGCGCTTTGCCAGGCCTGGCGGGTCAGCGCCAACGGATTGACGCTGTCGGCCACGACCGCGAGGCCCTGTTTCAGGTGATCCTCCGCCAGGGCCCAGGCCACGCGGTAGCCGGCGTCGGCCACGTCGCTGGCCACGCCCGAGACCCAGATGGCGTACTCGATGGTGTCGACCCGCAGGTGGACCGCCGCCATGGCGCGCGCCAGCGGTCTGGCGATGGTGGTCTTGCCGACCCCCGGCAGGCCGCTGAAGATGACGAGCATGCGCCTCCCCGAAACTGCCGTCGCATCGGCGTTTCCGGTTGACGTCAAGGCGGCGCATCAAACAATAGGTGTCAATGCAGGATCTCTTCTCGCGTCTCACCGACGCCGCCCACACGGGCATGACCGCCAGCGTATGGGCCGACGTCAAGGGCGACGAAATCGCCATCCACGATCCCATCGGCGCCCGCACCTTCGCCGAGCTCAACGCCAACGCCAACCGCCTGGTGCGAAGCCTTCGCCGGCTCGGCCTTGCGGCCGGCGATTCGGTGGCGCTGCTGTGTTCCAACCGGGCCGAATTCGCCGAGGTCCTGAGCGCCGCCCTGCGTGGCGGATTCCGCATCACCCCGGTCAACTGGCACCTAACCACCGATGAGGTGGCCTACGTCATCAATGACTGCCAGGCCAAGGCGCTCTTCGCCGAGACCCGCTACCCCTCCGCCCTGGACGCCATCGTCCCCAACGTAAAGGCGAAGATCTCCATCGGGGCCGATGCGCCGGGCTTCACGCCCTACGCCGAACTCCTGGCCGCCGAGGACGGTTCGGACATCGCCGATCCAGTCATGGGCGGGGCGATGCTCTACACCTCGGGCACCACAGGCCGGCCCAAAGGCGTCTACCGCCGGGTCAACACCACCGTCCTCGCGCCGGGTCCAGGAGCGGCGGACGACGTGCAGTTGTGCGCCGGCCCGGCCTATCATGCCGCGCCCCTGGCCTTTGATGTGCGCTCCGCCCTGGCTCAGGGAAATCCGCTGGTGTTCCTCGACAAATGGGACAGCGAAGCCGTGCTGGCGGCTATCGAGCGCTACAAGGTGACCCGCTGCCATCTGGTCCCGATCATGTTTCAGCGCCTTCTGGCCTTGCCCCAGTCGGTGAAGGACAAATACGACATTTCCAGCCTTCGCTATGTGATCCACGGCGCCGCGCCGTGCCCGCCGGAGGTAAAGAAGGCGATGATCGAATGGCTGGGCCCGATCATCCATGAATACTACGCTGGCTCGGAAGGCGGGGCGGGCTTCCTGATCAATTCCCACGAATGGCTCGCCAAGCCGGGGACCGTCGGTCGCCTGCCGACCGCCGATGCGGTGAAGCTGTACGACGACGAAGGGGGCGAGATCACCGAACGCAATCGCCCTGGCATGATCTATTTCCAAGTCTCGCCCATCGCCACGTTCGAGTATTTCAACGATCCGGCCAAGACCGCCGGCGCCCACCGCGGCGGCTATTTCACCCTGGGCGATGTGGGCTACCTGGACGAGGACGACTATCTGTTCCTGACCGGACGCACGGCCGAATGCATCATCTCCGGCGGGGTCAATATCTATCCCCAGGAGATCGACAACGAGGTCATCCAGCACCCGGCCGTTGAG
>DASXMK010000387.1:0-4732 GCA_036495705.1 Caulobacteraceae bacterium
GTGGAGTGGCAATCGCGAATGCGCGCCGGCCAGGAGAGGGCCGAGACCCTGCTCGCGGGTCGCCCAGCGTGACCAGTCCACGGCCGTGGTCGCTCCTCGCCTACCGGACCGCGACCGCTGCGGCTTCGCCATTGGCCCCGGCTGTCCTTTCGTGGCGCGCGCGACGCGGGAAAGAGGACCCCGTGAGGGTTGGCGAGCGATTGGGCCGACCAGGCGTGTCGCGCGGCGAGGGCCCCTTGGTGTGGCTGCATGGCGCCAGCGTCGGCGAAGGCATGTCGCTGCTTCCCCTGGCGTCGCACATCCGCGAACTGCGCCCGGGCCTCGCCATCCTTGTCACCACCGGGACGCGCGCTTCGGCGGATCTGCTTGGTCCGCGACTGCCCGAAGGGGTCGTGCATCAGTTCTCGCCCATAGACATCCCGGCCGCGGCGCAGCGGTTCCTTTCCCATTGGCGACCGGCCCTGGGCGTGTTCGTGGAGAGCGAATTGTGGCCCAATCTCATTGCCGCGAGCCGCGCGTCCGGAACCCGGTTGGCGCTGGTCTCGGCGAAGATTTCGCCAGCCAGCTGGCGCAACTGGCGCCGCGTTCCAGGCGCGGCGCGCACCGTGCTCGGATCGTTTGACCTGATCCTGGCGCGCGACGGCGAAGCCCGCCTGCGCATCGAGGCCTTGGGGGGCCACGTCGAGGGCCTATGGGACGCAAAGCTGGCGGCGCCGGCGCTAATGGCGGTCGAACCCGAGCTTGCCGGACACCGCCGGCAGGCGCGCTACCTCAGGCTCATCGTGGCGGTCAGCACCCATCCGGGCGAGGAGGTTCTTGTGGCCCGCGCCTTCGCGGCGAGCGTGAAGGACGCGCCCAATGCGCGCCTGGTCATTGTCCCCCGCCATTCCGATCGCGGCCCCGAGGTGGAGCGCATTGTTCGCGCCGAAGGTCTGGTGACCGCCCGCCGCCGCCTGGGCGGCGACCTGACTTCGGCTCAGGCCTATGTCGCCGACACGATGGGCGAACTGGGGCTCTGGTACCGGCTGGCGACGCTGGCCATCCTCGGCGGCAGCCTGACGCCCGGCGTGGGGGGCCACAATCCCTTGGAGCCGGCGCGCCTTGGTTGTCCGTTCGTTTCCGGCCGGCATGTCGAATTCTGGCCCATCTACCAGGATCTGGTCGAGGCCGACGCGACCCGGCTGCTGACCGGTCCGGCGCAGCTGGCCGAGATCATGGGCCGGGCGGTGCGCGGAGACCCAAACCTGGCCGACATGGCCTTCCGGGCGAGGATGTATGTGAGCCGGCGGGATGAGGAGAGCCAGGCCCTCGCCCCTCGGCTCCTGGCCCTTATCGATCCATGACACCACGCACGCCGAGGCGCTGGTACCGGCGCGGCCACCGTGGCGGCCTGCTCGACTTGGCGGCGCGGCCGGCTTCGGCCCTCTGGAGCTTGGCGACCGCCCGGCGCATCGCCCGAGGGGCGGCGGTCGATCCGGGAGTCCCGGTCGTGTGCGTCGGCAACCTCACCGTGGGTGGGTCCGGGAAGACGCCTGTCGTGCGCGAACTTTCGCGGAGCCTGATCGCATCCGGCCTGGCGGCCCATATCCTGACGCGCGGCCACGGCGGAAGGCTGCGCGGCCCTCTGCAAGTCGATCCGGCCAGCCACAGCGCCGGCGAGGTGGGCGATGAGGCGCTCATGCTGGCGGGGGACGCTCCGGTGTGGGTCGCGCGCCTCCGCGCCGAGGGGGCCAAGGCGGCGGCCGCCGCCGGCGCGGCGGTCATCGTGATGGATGACGGTCATCAAAACCCTGACGTGCTCAAGCGCCTGTCGTTGATCGTGGTCGATGGCGAGACGCGCGACGGCGAGTGGCCGTTCGGCGATGGCCGGGTGTTCCCCGCGGGGCCGCTCAGAGAGCCGTTCGCCACCGGCCTGGCGCGCGCCGACGCGGTGGTGCTGCTCCTGGCCCCGGACGCCGGCGCGCCGGACCCCGAACTGCTGCGTCTGTTCCAGGAAAAATCGGTGCTGGTCGCCCGCCTCACGGCGGCGGCGCCGCCGCCAGGCCCTCAGTTGGGGTTCGCCGGTATTGGCAAGCCGTGGAGAATGGAGCGCGCGCTGCGGACCGCCGGCTGCGATCTCGTCGCCTTCGCGCCTTTGGCCGATCACCAGGTGTTGGGCGAGTCGCTGCTCCAAGGCCTCGCCGCCCGCGCCGCACGGCTCGGCGCCGGTCTTATCACCAGTGAGAAAGATTGGGCGCGTCTGCCGCCGACTTGGCGCGACCGTGTCACTTTCTGGCCAGTGCGGGCGCAATTCGAAGACCCGGCCGCCCTTGAACGGCTATTGCAGCCGGTCCTGGCCACCTGAGGCGAGGCTTCACGCCCCAGCTTGTTTGGCGAACTTCCAGGCGGCTTCGCCCAGCAGCGGCACCCGCGCTTCCATGGCCGCGGCCTGCGGACTGTTTGCAGTGCCATCGCGGGCGCGCCCGACGATGCCCTGCACAATTCCCGCCAGGCGAAAGAGGTTATAGGCGAAATACCAGTTGAGATCGGGCAAGCCGTCCCGCCCGGTCATGCGGCAATAGGCCTCGACGTACTCCTCCATGGTGGGAATGCCCCAGGCCGGCTTGTCCGCGATCGCGGCGATCGAGCCGTTGACCCATTGCATCAGCAGGTTGCTGAAGTCCGCCAGGGGGTTGCCCAGGGTCGCCAGCTCCCAGTCCAACACCGCCGCCACCCGCGCCTCGGTCGGATGCATGATCTCGTTGTCGAGACGGTAGTCGGCGTGGACGATGGTGGTCTGGTCATCGGGCGGAACGGTCGACGGAAGCCACTCTATGAGCCGCTCCACCGTGTCGAGGTGCTGGGTTTCGCTGGCTTTGTACTGTTTCGTCCAGCGCGAGATCTGGCGCAGCATGTAATTCCCGGGCCGGCCGAAGTCCGCCAGGCCGATGGCCTCGTAGTCGGTGTTGTGCAGGTCGGCGAGGGTCTTTAGCGCCGCCATGTGCAGGGCGTGGCGCTCGGCCGGCGCGTAAGCCGGCAGGGTCTGGTCCCAAAGAATCCGGCCCTCAACCTTGTCCATGACGTAGAACATGGTGCCGATCACGGTCTCGTCCTGGCACAGGGCGTAGGGGCGTGGGACCGGGAAACCGGTCGGGTGGAGGGCGGAGATCACCCGGTATTCGCGATCGACTGCATGGGCCGAGGGCAACAGCTTGCCGGGCGGTTTGCGCCGCATCACGTATTTGCGGCCCGACGTCGTCAACTCATAGGTCGGATTGGATTGCCCGCCTTTGAACTGCCGCACGCTCAGCGGCCCTGAAAAACCGTCGACGTTTACGGCCATCCATTGGCTCAGCGCGATTTCATCGAAACGGTGGCTTTCGGCCACCGCCTTGGTGCCGGTGTTGAGCGCTTCGCGTGTTTGATCTTCGCTGAGAGGCGTCTCGGCCATGGCGCTCTCCATAATCTTCCCGCGCCGAATCCTGCCACAGCCGGAGGCCGGCTGGCAAAGCCGCTTCGCCTAACGCGTCGGCGTCGCCGACCCCAGCGCGCGCCAGCCGATGTCGCGACGGCAGAAACCGCCGGGGAAATCGATGGCCTCGACCGCCCCGTAGGCCAGGGCCCGGGCGGCCGCCAGGTCGCGACCCCGGGCGCAGACGTTCAGAACCCGGCCGCCGGAAGCGATCAAGGCGCCGTCGGGCCGGCGCGTCGTACCGGCGTGAAAGATTGTCACGTCGGGGCCGAAATCGGCTTCCGCGCCTTGGATCACGGCTCCGGTTGTCGGCGCGCCAGGGTAGCCAGGCGCGGCCAGCACCACGCAAATCGCTGTGCCGCTTCGCCAGACAGGCGGCGCCAGGCGGTCCAGTCCGCCCTTCGCCGCCGCGACCAGATACGGGACGATGTCGTTTTCCAGGCGCATCATCAGCACCTGGCACTCGGGGTCGCCAAAGCGGACGTTGAATTCGATCAGCTTGGGTCCGGCGGCGGTGATCATCGCCTCACAGAACAGGATACCGCGATACGGCGCGCCTTCCTGGGCGATTCCGCTGAAGGCCGGCTCGATCAGCCGCGTGCGCGCCGCGTCCACCGTCGACTCCGACAGCACCGGAGTGGGGCTGAAGGCGCCCATTCCGCCGGTGTTCGGTCCCTTCTCACCGTCGAAGACGCGTTTGTGGTCCTGGGCGCCGCCAAACATCAGGCTGGTCCCGCCGTCGCACATGGCGAACAGGGAGGCGATCTCGCCTTCGAGATACTCCTCGATCACCAGTCGCGCGCCGGCCTGGCCGAAACGGCCATCGAAGGCGTCATCGACGGCGGCGTCGGCGGCGGCCAGGTCGGGGGCGATCACGACCCCTTTGCCGGAGGCGAGGCCATCGGCCTTGATTACATAGGGGGCTTGGAATCCGCGCAAGAAGGCCTTGGCCGGGGCGCTGGCCTCGAACACCCCGAAGCGTCCGGTCGGCAAGCCGTGGCGGGTCGCAAAGGTCTTGGCGAAGGCTTTCGACGATTCCAGTCGCCCGGCCTGGGCGCTTGGCCCGAAACAGGCGATCCCGACTTCGCCCAGGCGGTCGGCCAGACCCGCCTCGATTGCCGTTTCGGGTCCGACCACCACCAGGTCGGCGCCGATTTCGCGCGCCAGGCCCACCTGGCCGATCACGTCGGTCGCCGCCACGGCGCGGACTTCGCCCAGCGCCGCCATGCCGGGGTTGCCCGGAGCGCACACAAGCCGCTTTACCAGCCTCGAGCTCGCGAT
>DASXMK010000388.1:0-2260 GCA_036495705.1 Caulobacteraceae bacterium
CTGGGGGGAGTACGGCCGATAGGCCGGGAGGGGGGCGGTGGGCTATCGCCGGCCCCCAGCCGCAGCGCTGAGAGCTTGGCCACCATGTCGCTGGCCACGTCCGACCAGGTTCGCGGGCGGAACGAGCGCTTGATCAGAGCCTGGCGTCGGGCCAGGGCGCGGTCGTCGGAAAGCAGGCCCTCGAGGACCTGGGCGAGGTCCTCCGCATCGTGCGGGTCGGCGTAGAGGGCGAAGCGGCCGCCGACTTCAGGCATGGCCGTCCGGTTGGAGGTCACGCACACCTTGCCGTGGACCAGGGATTCGCCGATCGGCAGGCCCCAGCCTTCGGCGAACGATGGAAAGACGGTGAACAGGCACGCCCCGTAGAGGGCTTCCAGCTGGCGCTCCGAAACCTCCGGCAGCCATTTGATCCGGCGCGCTTCCAGCACCCCGGTGCGCAGTCGCCGCACCAGCTCTTCGCTGCGCCAGCCAGGCCGGCCCGCCAGCACCAGCCACGGCAAGTCCGCGCGCCGCTCGGCCAGCGCGCTCCAGGCCTCGATCAGCCCGGCGTGGTTCTTTCGCGGCTCGATGGTGCCGACACACAGCACGAAGGGCTGTCCCGACAAATCGCCCGGCAGGATTGAGGCGTCCGGCCCCGCCGAAGCCCGCGTGTTTCCGTGGGCCAGGGGCAGGGGAATCACCGGGACCGGACGCAGGTCGTTGCGAACCAGGAAGTCGCGCACGTCCCCGGCCGTGAACGCCGAATTGGCCAGGATGAAATCCCAGGCCTCCGACCCGGCGCGCAAGGTGACTTCGAATTGCCGTCCCACGCCTTCCTCGCACAGCTCGGGCATGGTGATGGCGAAGAGATCGTGCGCCATGACCCCGAAGGCCACGCCCAGCCCGCGCATCCGCGCCGTCAGCACTCGGGCGTCGGCCTCGCCCCAGAACCCGCCCAGGACCACATAGGCCGACCCGGCTGCCGGCAGCAGGGGCCGGGCCAGGACCCGGGTCCGCTCGCGCATGGCCCTGGCCTCATCGAGGTCGACCTCATCGGCTTCGGTGTAGGCGATGAGGTCCCGCAGGGCTCCATTGTCGTACGCCCAGGCCCAGCCGAACTCCGAAAAACAGAAAACGATCTCTTCGAAGACCGCCGATCCATCGCCCGCCGCGCCGCTCAGAATGGCTTTCACCAGCTCCAGCTGGACCCGCTGGATGCCGCTGACCCGGCCATGTTCGGCGAGGAAGCTGACAAGGTCAGAGATATCGAGCGCCAGGCTTCGCCGATCGCGCACCGGGCTCACCCGGGCCAGCGGTGTCTGTTGGCCATGAAGGTTGCGATAAGCCTCGTATCGGGGCGCCAGCTCCAGGGCGCGGCGAAAGTGCGGCTCGGCGGCCGCCTCATGGCCTTGCGAGCGCAGCAGGCAGGCCAGTTGGAACCAGCCGCTCTCATCGCTTTCGGGCAGAGCCGCGGCCTGGCGGAAGGCGATCAGGGCCGCGCCCGCGTCGCCACTGGCTGCGAGCGCGTGCCCATACTGGATCCACACCTGACCGTCGTCGGGGACGACCGCGAGATGGTCCGCATAGGCCGCCGCGGCCAACCCCGGATCGCTCTTGGCGTCGGCATCGCTGATCGCGCCGGCCGCCGTGGCCAGGCGCTGCATTGTCCATACCGTGGCCAGGTGCCGCCGCGCCTCGCCATCGGCTTCCAGGGCCATGGCGCGCTCGTAGGCCAGTCTGGCCCCGGCCAGATCTCCGCACTCCTTCCGGGTGTGGCCGAGCTGGATCCAGATCGACCCGTCGCCGGGGACCTGGGCCAGATAACGCGCATAGTTGGCGCTCGCCCGGCCCCAGAGGCGCCGGTCACGGGCGCGGTCGGCGCGCCAGCGCCACAGCCTGGGCGGGCCCCATTTCAATTGTCCGCGTTCCGACATTGGCTCCGTGTTGATGGCGTCGCCGCCGGCTTGTCAACGCGATCCCGGCCCGGCATGACCGGACGCCTTGGAAATCCGAGCCCGAATCCTGTGCGTGACACCCGCTTCGAGCGCAGCGTCCCTTCTCCCCTTGCGGGAGAAGGTGGCCCCCCGGGAGGGGGTCGGATGAGGGGTCTCACTGACATTTCCGATGAGGGGTTGACGACAAACGGCACTCGCCTCGTCGACCCCTCATCCGTCAGCTTCCCTGACACCTCTCCCGCAAGGGGAGAAGGACTTGGTGTGGGCGAATTACGCTGGGGACTTACGGCGTCCGGCAGCAGGCTTGGCCGCGGATTTGGCCGCGC
>DASXMK010000389.1:0-3416 GCA_036495705.1 Caulobacteraceae bacterium
GCGGTGCTGGAGCACCTGAAAGGCGGCGATCGGCTGGCCGAATTGCTTGCGCTGGCGGGTGTACTCGAGGGTTCCTTCGTGTAGCTTGCGCAGCACCCCGCAGGCTTCGGCGCAGATCGCGGCGACGGCATCGTCGACCACCTCCGTGACCAGGTCGAGCGCCTCACCTTCCGGGCCGATCCGAGCCTCGGCGCCCAGGGCGACGTTTTCGAAATCGATCTCCGAGGCCCGCTGGCCGTCTACGGTCGGATAGTCGCGGGTGATCACGCCCTTGGCTGATTTGTCGACCAGGAACACCGACACCCCGCCGTCGTCGCGACGCCCGCCGCCGGTGCGGGCGGTGACGATGAGGTGGCTGGCGAACGGCGCGCCGACAACGACGGCCTTGTGGCCGTTCAGCACGTAACCCGCTCCGTCCTTGCGCGCGGTCACGGCGAGGTCGTGCAGGCAGTAGCGCCCCTGCGGTTCGGCCCAGGCAAAGGCCAGCGTCGCCTTGCCTTCGACGATCCGGCCGATCATGTCGGCGGCCCCGTCACCGCCAGCGCGCCGCAGGAACCCGCCGCCAATGACCACGGTGCCCAGATACGGCTCGACCACCAGCGCCTTGCCGAACTCCTCCATGACCACCATGACTTCGGTCGGCCCGCCGCCCAGACCGCCAAGCTCCTCCGGAAACGAGGCCCCAAGGATGCCGAGATCCTCGGCCAACGCCTTCCAGATTTCCGGGCGCCAGCCGGCGGGCGAAGCGATGGCCGCCCGGCGCTTGTCGAAATCGTAGGTGTCGGCCAGGAACGCCGCCAGGGAGTCGCGAAGCAGGGTCTGTTCTTCGGTGAAGGAGAAATCCATTGCGGCCTTTCTTGAAGCGCCAGGGTGACTGGCCGGGCTAGAGACCCAGCACCATCTTGGCGATGATGTTGCGCTGGATCTCGTTGGAGCCGCCGTAGATTGAGGTCTTGCGGGTGTTGAAATAGGCCCCGGCGACGCCGTGGGCGCTGTCCGGACCCACCGGGCCGAAGTTGTGCGGCAGGCCACGCAGATAGGGCGCGCCATAGTGGCCGGCCGCCTCCAAGGTCAGCTCGGTGAGGCGCTGCTGGATCTCGGTGCCCTTGATCTTGAGGATCGAGGATTCGGGCCCCGGCCCCTTGCCCGAGCTCTCGCCGGCCAAGGTGCGCAGCTCGGTGTATTCCAGCGCCGTGAGATCGATCTCCAACTCGGCGAGCTTGCGCCGGAAGAAGGCATCGCCCAGCAGCGGGCCGGAATCATCGGCCCGCTCGGCGGCCGACATTTCCCTCAGGCGCTCGAGGCCGCGCTTGGAGCGCGCCACCCCGGCGATGCCCGAACGCTCATGGGCCAGCAGCGCCTTGGCGCAGGTCCATCCCTGGTTCTCGTGGAAGATGCGATTCTCCACCGGGACCTTGACGTTGTCGAGGAACACATCGTTGACCTCGTGACTGCCCTCCAGGGTGATGATCGGGCGCACGGTGACGCCGGGCGAGGTCATGTCGATAAGCAGAAAGCTGATCCCCGCCTGCGGCTTGGCGGCCGGATCGGTGCGCACTAGGAAGAATCCCCAATCGGCGAACTGCGCCAGGGTGGTCCAGGTCTTCTGGCCGTTGACTAGGTAATATTCCTTGCCGTCGTCGCCGGTGATGCGCTCGGCCTTGGTCTTCAGCGAGGCGAGGTCGGAGCCGGCGCCCGGCTCCGAATAACCCTGGCACCACCAGATCTTGCCGTCCCGGGTGTCGGGCAGGAAGCGCTGCTTTTGTTCCTCGTCGCCGAAGGTCCACAGCACCGGGGCCAGCATGGCCACGCCGAAGGGCAGGATCGGGATGGCGTCGGCGCGCGCCTGCTCCTCGGACCAGATGTATTTCTGCGTGGGGCTCCAGCCGGTCCCGCCCCATTCCTTGGGCCACGAAGGTGTCGCCCAGCCTTTCTTGGCCAGGATGCGATGCCAGGAGAAATAGTCCTCCTTGCTCAGGGCGTCCTCGCTCTTCTGCTTCTCGCGCAGGGCCGGCGGATAGCTCTCGGCGATGAACGCCCGGGCCTCCTCGCGAAAGGCGAGGTCTTCGGACGAGAAGTCGAGGTCCATGGCGGTTCCTCTGGAGGTTACCGGCGAAGCATAAGTGTCCGCGCGCCGTCTTGCCAAGGCCGACGCATTGCCGACACCGTGTCTGAGCACCCTTCAAAGACCGGCCATGTTCCGCATCCTCACCTACAATGTGCATCGTTGCGTTGGCCTGGACCGGCGGTTGGATGTAGGCCGCGTGGCCGATGTGATCGCCGCCGAGAAGCCGGACATCGTCGCTTTGCAGGAGGTCGACGTCGGCCGCGCCCGCACGGGCGGGGTCGATCAGGCCCATGACCTGGCGCGGCGCCTGGGCATGGTGTCGCGGTTCAACGCCGCCCTGCGGGTCGAGGAGGAGCAGTACGGCGACGCCGTGCTGACGTCGCGGCCGGAGCGGCTGATCAAGGCCGGGCCGCTGCCAGGTTATCCCCGCATGCCACGCCTGGAGCCCCGCGGGGCCCTGTGGGTGGCCATCGACCTCGGCGGGCGACGTGAGCTGCAGGTGATCAACACCCATCTCGGCCTCGTCCCACGCGAGCAGCAGATCCAGGCCGCGGCCCTGGCCGGCGAAGCCTGGGTTGGAGGCGGCCAACGGCGCGATCCCCTGGTCCTGCTGGGAGATTTCAACGCCACCCAGCGCACCATCGTTCATCGCACGCTGGCCAGGGCGCTCAGCGACGCGCATGGCCTCCGGCCGGATCGGGCCGCGCGGGTGGCGACGTTTCCAGCCTCGATGCCGATCCTGGGCATCGATCATGTGTTCGTGAGCGCGGGGGTCAAGGTCATGGTCCTGCGGTCGGCGGCCGGCGCCCGCGCGCGCCTCGCCTCGGATCACCTGCCCCTGGTGATGGACTTCGAGCTCGAGAGCTAGAAGCCCATCGCGCCAGAGGCGGGATGAGGACCTATCGGCCGGCGGTGGTCATCGGGGCCGCGCCATGGGCCCAGACCTGGCAAGCGCCGTCACGCTCGGACGCGAATTGGCCTTTCATGAGCGCGCCGGCGTGGTCGGCCGAGCGCCTGGCGTCGCCGCGCGCCTGGTCGGCCCGGTCGATCACGTCCGGGGTGCGGTAGGCGCCCTCGGATTTCATCACCGCGTTGATGCCGGAGGCGTCGGCGGCGCCCAGAGAGCGCGAGTCGAACAGGCCCTGGCAGTGGGCGGCGGCGAGATATTGCGAATCCGTCAGATGGGTCGGGGCGGCGAGAGCCGCGCCGGTCGAGGCCAGAGCGGCGATGGCGATGAGATTGGCGAGTCCAGACATATCCCGTTCCTCCATGATGTGGACGACACAACTTGCCCGCGCGACTACTTCACCATCAAGTTAAATCGAGTAAATGATTCCATGTTACCAAA
>DASXMK010000390.1:0-4538 GCA_036495705.1 Caulobacteraceae bacterium
CGTTCTGGGTGTTGACCGGAGAGCCCAGATAGCCGGCGCTGCTCACAGCCGGCGCGGTCGGATTGATCACCAGGTTGGTGACCGTGTCGCCGGCCCGGTTCACCGGCGTGAAGCCCAGCGCTCCGATCACTCCCGTCCAGCCGGCCAGGGTGCTCGGGGCGACGAAGGTGTTGGCCGAGGTCCCGGCGTTCACCTGGGCCTGGGTGGCGGCCACGGTGTTGAGGTTGACCGGATCGACGTCGCTCAGCACCGCGCCGGCCGAATTCTGCACCTGCAAACGATAGGTCACCGTCGGGTCGAGATAGATGGCCGGGAACTTGCCCGAGCCGTCGGCGATCACCGGATTGGCGAGCGGCGTCGCCAGCGCGCCGTCGGCATAGGCCGGGCTCGGGGTGGTGGTGCCGGTCAGGTAGAACTGCATCTTCGCCCCGCCGATCGGGGCATAGGCCCCCGGCGCGCGGGTGATGATCACCGGATCGGTCAGGAGAATGCCAGCGGACATGCGCGGTCCTCCTCATCCAAGGGCAAGGTGTTTTTGCGGAGATAGCCAGGGAAAGGGCGGAGCCCATGCGGAAACGGCCCGGCGGTGCACACCCGCCGAGCCGCTCCTTCTGTGTCGAGGGGACTCCGGATTGGCTGGTCTCGGATACCCCCCGAGGCCCGCAGCAATCCGCAACACACTTACTACCAAGCCCAAACTAGGCGGCGATGGCGGCGGTGAAAACTACGGACCATCCCTTAAGGCTCACGCCGCCACCGCCGCGCCGCTGCAGGCCGAGATCCACGCCGTGTCCGACCAGAAGCACGGCACGCCGGTCCCGGCTCCCGCGCCTTCGCCGGGCTTGCGGCCGTCGACGGCATAGGCCCAGTCGCCCTCGGTCGCGTGCGCCGGCAGAAGCGCCACGCCGGTGACGGCCAGGTAGAGCGCCACCCCGACGTTTCCGCCCAGCTCGCCGCCGACCTGCAGGCCGCCGGCGGCGGCCACGATGGTCCCCTGCGGCACGGCGTTCGAGGCGATCGCGTGCGCTTGGTCGACCTTGTCCGTCATCCCGCCTGTGCGGCCCCAGAGGCCGCGCAGCACGCGCTCGCCGTACTTGGTCAGGCGGCCGCCGGCGTCGACGATCGGCAGCGACGGGTCGACGGCCGGGACGTTGGTCGCGCTCAAGGGTTATCCACAGATGTCACAGATTTACGCAGATGAGCGCCAGCGCTTCTTCCTGCCCGCGCAGCGGGCGTCATTGAGATATTCAAGGCCTGCTTCGCAGGCTGTTTTTCATCTGCGTTCATCTGCGTCATCTGTGGATCCCTTCCCCCTACTGCGCCGGGCGCATGGGATTGAGTTCGAGGTGGGAGAACGCCACGTCCACGGCTTCCGAGCAGCGCACCTGGATCAGCCGCCCGGGGGCGCGCATCAGGCCCAGCCGCTGCCACTGGGCGCGGACCCCATAGTCGCCCTGGGCCCCCAGCGGCGCGGCCCGCCAGCGGCTCCATAGCCGCCCGAGATCGTCGCTGAACCGCATTTCCACCAGCGGCAGATTCCCCGGCGCGATGGCGTTCCCCACCCCGGTCACGCAGTGCAGCACCAGGCTGTCCATGCGCGGCCGGCCCTCCTCGATCTTGATGAAGGCGCTGACCTGGCGCACCAGCGGGTCGCCCGGCGGCAATATCGTCGCCTCCAGAGCCGTGACCGGCGTCGCCTTCAGGCCGCAGAAGGTGGTCGCGCTCTCCAGGCCGGTGAACCCGCCCGGGCCGCCGTCGGTCCACGCCCCGACCTTCATCTCCCAGACTTCCCCGGTCGTATCGTCGCCGACGAACGCCGATTGGTTGCCGCTGACCGGATTGGTGGTCTCGTGGAAAATGGCCGCCACCTTGCATTTGAAGGTGTCGCGGTTCCAACTCGACCACTGCGACCACTCGCCCCGGTCGTAGCTGTCGCCATAGGCCGCTTCGATGGTGCCGACCCGGCTGCAGTCGTAGGCGTAGGTGCCGACCTCGGGTACGTTCAGCACATAGAACTCGTGGCCATCGAAATTGACCACGAAGGCCGACAGCTGGGCCCAGTTGGGGCACTGGCGGATCTTGTCGCTGATCGACGACGAGGAGATGCGCATCAGCTCATTGCCGCTGCGATAGACGACGCAATTGTCGCCGACCCAGAACTGGGCGTTGTCGGCGAAGGCGACCGTGTCGCGGCTGGCGCAGCCACGCTGATAGCCGCGGCCCTCGTCGGGGGTGAACGGGGTGGTGGCGTCTGTCGTCGTATCGCCGTTGGGGCTCCAGAACTCGACATTGGTGGTGGTGAAG
The DNA here is from genome assembly GCA_036495705.1 of Caulobacteraceae bacterium. GTDB lineage: Bacteria > Pseudomonadota > Alphaproteobacteria > Caulobacterales > Caulobacteraceae > Acaudatibacter. Next base: position 2,305 of record DASXMK010000390.1, read on the forward strand.
AACACCAGCTGGTCGTTCAGCACGCGGACGGCCAGATTCGGCGCGGCGCTGGCGTTGTTGTTGGCGAAATCCAGGCCCGTCTCGGCGCCGGCGTCGTTGATCTCCGAATAGGTCCACTGCGCCGAGCCGGTGTCGGTGAACACGAACCGGCCGGCGAGGTAGGCGACGTCGGAGACGTTCGGCAGCACGTTGTTGCTGATCAGGGTGAAGGCCGGGAAATTCACCCCGTCCCACAGATACGCGTAGCCGCCGGCCACGGCCACCACTTGCGAAGGCGAAGCGGCGAAGCGCACCAGGTCATTCCCCGGCAAGGTCCCGACGCTGCCGCCGTTGCGATAGATCGTCGAGCCCGCGACTACGAAGAGAGACCCTTCGCCGCCGCCGCCGGGATCGAAATACAGCCCCCGGATCGGCCCGGTGCCATAGTTCTGAGCCGCCACCAGGCCGGGGCGCGAATAGCGCACTTCCCGCAGGCCCACATAAGCCGCGTACGGCCGTTCCTCGCGCAGCGGCGTGGATTCGCTGATCATGTTGATCTGGCGCACGTCGGGAAAGCCGAACGCGCGCGAAAAGGCGTCGCTGAAGAACGGGACCCGCAGCCCGGTGTTGCTGGAAAAGCCGTCGCTGCGGAACTGGGCGATCTGGTCGGGCGGCGCGCTCCCCTGGCCCTGGATCCCGTCAGGCATGGAAGGGGTCCGCAGAAAGAGGATCCACAGACAAAATATTATCCACAGATGACACAGATTTACGCAGATGAGCGCCGGCGCTTCTATCTGCCCGCGCAGCGGGCGTCATCGATAGGCTCAAGGCCTGCTTCGCAGGCAAATTCTTATCTGTGTTCATCTGTGAAATCTGTGGATCGTCTTCTTCTTCTTCTTCAGCCCGCGGCCGTGTTCACGGCGGGAGCGGGCCACGGCACGCCCAGCGGCGCTTCCACCTCGTTGCGGCCCCTGGGCGCATAGGCCCGGGCCACGGCCGCGCGGCCTAGCGCATCGGCGGCGATCACGTCCTGGCGCAGCTCGGTGTTGAACTCCGGGGCCAGGACGATGGCCAGCATGTAGGGCATGAAGGCGATGATCTGATCCGGGAACTCGATGGCGTTGGTCGGGTCGGTGAAATCGGCTTCGCTGACCCAATTGCCGGTGTCGCCCCGGAACCACCAGCGGCGGTTGTCGCCGGCGCTCGACAGCACCAGCGGCGCGGTCGAGCCCTCGATCTGGTAGCCGTTGGGGCTGACGGTGCAGTTGAAGCTCGGAAAGCTCAGGGCCGCGTCGACCACCCCGAACCTGGCCCCGGCCCGGGGGCTCCCCGGCGCGTTCAGGGCCAGGGTCAAGGCGCTGACGGCGTACTCCCCGCCATTCTCGGCCTGGGCCGGCGAAGCGGCGACGGCCTGCTCGGTCAGCCGCGCCCCGATCAGGGTCCCGTACCACGAGCGCTTCAGGGTATTGAAGCCGGTCATGGCGTCGGCCATCTGCTCAGGCCCGGGCTCATCGCCGCTGGCCAGCGCGCCCAGCAGCCGCAGCGCCCGGCAGATCACGTCATGGACGTCGAGGCTCATGGCGCTCCCCAGCGGTTAGGAATTAGGTCCTAGGACATAGGGGACGGCGTCTAGGTCCTAGGACCTAGGGCCTAGGTTCTAGGCGGAGGCGTCATTGTTTCGCCATTGAAATGTCACTTTGTGCCGGCGAACTAGCGGAGCCGGCAGAAACCTTTGCCGCCGCAACAGTAACCAAACGGCGCGCAAGTGGGCGGGCCGTTTCCGTTTGGAGTCGGTTGCCATGCTTAAGCTTACAGCACCTCAATGGATTATCGGCGGCCTTGCGACGATGGCTGTGTTTATCTTGGTTTCGCTGAGCACCGCGCCACACTAAAGCCGGCCGTTGCTGGCCGCTGGCTGTTCGGCGGTGATGGGTGAGCGTCTAAGCGTAGGGTGCGGGGATCAGGCGCCGCCAGGCGGCCGCCACCTTCAACAGCGCCTCGCGCAGGGCCGCGTTGGTGGCCCGGGCGGCGCGCAGCTCCGCCAGTTTGGCGCGTTCGAGAAAATCGGCCGGCGTCGGCGTACGCATGACTGGGGCCTTGAATCTCCCCGTGGTCCCGCTGCGCCAACGGCCATGGCGGCCTTTGGTTCCGGGTTAGGGGCTATTGCCCATAGAGGCTGCACGCGGAGCCGGTGGTAATGTTGCCATGCTGGAACGAGATCGTGATCCCAGTGATCGCTGCGGTCGACGCCCAGG
>DASXMK010000391.1:0-2429 GCA_036495705.1 Caulobacteraceae bacterium
TGGCGGTGTTGACGATCAGCAGCACCTGGCCGCGCCAGTCGGCGAGCTGGGTCGGCTTGCCGTCCAGCGTCTCGGCCTCGAAGTCGTAGACGTCCACGAAAGGCGCCCTCCCCTCAGACGATCATGGTGATCGGATCTTCGATCATGGCTTTGAAGGCGGCCAGCCAGCGCGCGCCGATGGCCCCGTCGACCACGCGATGGTCGCAGGTCAGGGTTACGCTCATCACCGTGGCGATGGCCAGTTCCTCGCCCCGCACCACCGGCCGTTTCTCCCCCGCGCCAACCGACAGAATGGCCCCCTGGGGCTCGTTGATGATCGAGGCGAACGATTTGATCCCGAACATGCCGAGATTGGAGATCGAGAAAGTGCCGCCCTGGAATTCCTCGGGTTTCAGCTTTCGCGACCGGGCGCGTTCGGCAAGGTCCTTGGACTCCTGGGCGATCCTGGCCACGCCCTTGCCCTCGGCCGCGCGAATGATGGGGGTGATCAGGCCGCCGTCGATGGCCACCGCCATGGCGATGTCGGCGTGGTGATGCATGGCCAGGCCGTCCGGAGTGTAGCTGGCGTTGGCGGCCGGCACGCGCATCAAGGCCGAAGCGGCGGCCTTGATGACCATGTCGTTGACGCTGACCTTGATCCCGGAGGCGGCCAGTCCTTCGTTGATCCGGGCGCGCGCCGCCAGCAGGGCGTCGATCTCGATGTCCAGGGTCAGCGGAAAATGCGGCACGTCGCGGAAGGACTCGGTCATCCGCCGGGCGATGGTCTTCTTCATGCCGTCGAGGGGCACGAGGTCGTAGGACCCGGGCGCGATGCCCATCTGCTCCAGGGTCCTGGCGGCCGGGGGCCGCTCCGGCGGCGCAGCCGGACCGGCGGCGGCCGGCTGGGGCTCGGCCTTGGTGGCCGGCGACATGCCATCGACGTCACGGCGCACCACCCGGCCGTGCGGGCCGGAGCCTTTTACCGTGGCCAGGTCCACCCCCAGTTGCGCCGCCAGGCGACGAGCCAGCGGCGAGGCGAGGACACGTTCGGCTCCGTCGGCTCCGTTGACGGCCTGCGGCCGCGACGTGGGAGGTTGCGGGTCGGCCTGGGTTTCGGTTTGCACCCGGGTTTCCGGTTGTGGCTTCGCTTGGGGCTCCGCCGCTGGCGGCGCCGGCGGGGCCTTGTCAGGTGCTTTCGCGGCCGGCGCGGGCGCGTCCTGCCCCTCGCCGCCCAGGCGGGCGATGGGGGTGTTGATCTTCACCACCTCGGCCCCCTCGGGCACCAGGATTTCCGAGACCACCCCCTCATCGACGGCCTCGACCTCCATGGTCGCCTTGTCGGTCTCGATCTCGGCGATTACGTCGCCGGCGCGCACGTCGTCGCCGACCTTGACCAGCCATTTGGCGAGTGTCCCCTCCTCCATGGTCGGCGACAGCGCGGGCATCAGAACGTCGGTCACGTCGCCTCCTTGGAGCGTGCGGCGAATTCCGCCCCGTGGGTTTGCCAATGGGCCTCCCAATGCCGGCCGTCAAAAACCGAAAGGTCAAGTTTGATCGCGTCTGGATCGTCCAGGCAGCGCGCATTGACCGACCAGCCGTCCGGGTTCGATCGTGGGCGGTAGAAGCTTTTGACGCCACAGGTCCGGCAGAACAGATGCTCGGCCACGCCGGTTTCGAACCGATAGCTGGTGAGGTTGTCCCCGCCGCCGAGCAAGCGGAACCGGCTTTGCGGGGTCACGATGTGGATGAACCCGGTCATGCGGCAGATCGAACAGGTGCAGGTCGAGGCCTGGACCACTTCCGGAAGAGCCGCTTCGAAACGCACGGCGCCACAATGACAGCCGCCGGCGCGCCACGTGAGCCCCTCGGCCGCGCTCATCGATAGGAAACCGCCTTGGCCGCAGCCACGATCCGCTCGACCGACGGCAGGGACAGGGCCTCCAGGTTGGCGGCGTAAGGCAGCGGCGCGTCCTGCTGATGCACGCGAAGCGGCGGCGCATCGAGGTAGTCGAAGGCCTCCTCGGTGACCCGAGCGGCGACTTCCGCGCCGACGCCGAAGGGCCCCCACCCCTCCTCCACGGTGACTAACCGGTTGGTCTTCTTGACGCTGGCGACCACCGTCGCGTGGTCGAGCGGACGCAGGGTGCGCAGATCGATGACCTCGGCTTCGATGCCGTCCCGAGCCAGGACTTCAGCGGCCTCGAGCGCCAAGCCGACCATGCGAGCATGGGCAGTGATGGTGACGTCATCGCCCGCTCGGCGAATCTTCGCCTTGCCGATGGGTACAAGCCAGTCGACGCCCTCAGGCACCTCGCCTTCGTGGCCATAGAGCATCTCGTGCTCGAGGAAGACCACCGGGTTGGGGTCGCGAATGGCCGACTTCAATAGGCCTTTGGCGTCGGCGGCGTCGTAGGGGGCGACGACCTTGAGGCCAGGAACCTGACCATACC
>DASXMK010000392.1:0-6311 GCA_036495705.1 Caulobacteraceae bacterium
GAGGCGGCTTTCGCCGTCGCGGCCATGGCGGCTTGAGCGTCTGAGCCAATGAAATCACCACCGTTGTCGAACCGATTCGGCCCCGACCGATTTTCATAGCCATGACCAGGCCAGTTCCCCCCGAATGGTCCGCCCACAAGGCCATGTGGGTGGGTTTTCCGAGCCACGCCGAGCTGTGGGAGGACCATCTGGCCCCGGCCCAGGCCGAGGTCGCCGCCCTGGTGAAGGCCTTGGCCGGCCTGGGCGAAGAGCACGTCAAACTGCTCGTGGCCGGGTCCGAAGCCCGCACGGCGGCGCAATCCCTGCTCGACGGCTTTCCCAATATCGACGTGGTCGAGGCCCTGTTCGGTGATGTCTGGTTGCGCGACACCGGTCCGATTTTCCTGAGTCCGGGCGAGGCGGCGGCGTTCGCGTTCAACGGCTGGGGCGGCAAATACGTTCTCGACGGCGATGAGGATGTGGCCGATGTCATCGCCGACGGCGCCCGGCTCAGCCGGCACGACTTCATCCTCGAAGGCGGGGCCATCGATCACGACGGCAAGGGCACGGTCCTCACCACCCGCGCCTGCCTGCTCAATCCCAACCGCAATCGCGCCTGGCGCCAGGACGACGCTGAGCACGCCCTGGCCCAGGCGTTGGGGGCGCGCAAGGTGCTGTGGCTCGACCAGGGGCTGATGAACGACCACACCGACGGTCACGTGGACAATCTGGCGCGGTTCATCGCGCCGGGCATCGTCGCCTGCCCGGCCGCCTATGGCGAAGACGACCCCAACGCCATGGTCTATGACGCCGCCGCCCAGGCCCTGGCCGGCTTCACCGACGCCGACGGCGTCGCCCTTGAGGTGATGCGCATCCCCTCGCCCGGCCGCACCCTCAGCGACGACCATCGGGTTGTTCCCGCCTCGCACATGAATTTCGTCATCGCCAACGGGGCGGTGATCGCGCCGGTCTATGACTGCCGCGCCGGGGCCTGGGCCGTGGAGGCCCTGGAAGTGCTGTTCCCGCGCCACAAGGTCGTCGGCCTGCCCTCGCGGGCGCTGATCACTGGCGGCGGCTCGTTCCACTGCATTACCCAGCACGAGCCGGCGTAGAGCCTGATGCGATCGCACGGAACAGATGCGAGCGTTGAATCAGGCTCTCCACTTTTGACTCTAGAGCAAATCATCCCCGTTAAGTCGATTCCGTCTGAACGGGGTTTGCTCTAGTGGCCAATGACCTCAGTCTAGCGGTGATCCAGGCGCCGTTCACGGACGACCTGCGCGCCAACATCGCCAAGGTCGGCCGGCTGATCCGCGAGGCCGCCGCCCAGGGCGCCCAGGTGATCCTGCCGCCGGAACTCTTTCAGGGTCCGTACTTCTGCGTCCGTCAGGAGGAGCGCTGGTTCGCCACCACCCATCCGTGGCGCGAACATCCGTGCGTCACCGCCTTGGCGCCGCTGGCGGCCGAGCTGGGCGTGGTGCTGCCGATCTCGATCTTCGAGCGCGAAGGCCCGCACTATTTCAACAGCCTGGTGGTGGTCGACGCCGGCGGCGAGTTTCTGGGCCTCTATCGCAAAAGCCACATCCCCGACGGGCCGGGCTATCAGGAGAAATACTATTTCCGCCCGGGCGATACCGGCTTTCGCGTGTGGGACACGCGCTACGGGCGTCTTGGCGTCGGCATCTGCTGGGACCAATGGTATCCGGAGGCCGCCCGGGCCATGACCCTGATGGGCGCCCAGGCGCTGCTCTACCCCACCGCCATCGGCAGCGAGCCGCACGATCCCAGCCTCGATACCGCCTTGCCATGGCGCCGGGCCATGCAGGGCCATGCGGTGGCCAATGTCATCCCCGTGGTCGGGGCCAATCGCGTCGGTTTCGAACCGTGGGCGGACTATCCTGGCGGCGGCCAGAGTTTCTACGGCTCCAGTTTCATCTGCGACCATCGCGGCGACTTGCTGGCCGACCTCGGCCGCGACGAGGAGGGTGTTGGCCTGGCGCGTTTCGACCTCGATTTCCTCGACCGCCACCGTGCGGCCTGGGGCTTCTTCCGCGACCGCCGGCCCGATCTCTATGGGGCCCTGACCGCGCCGCGCCCGGCTTGATCGAGACCCCGCGCCTTCTCCTGCGCCGGTGGCGGGCTTCGGACCACGCGCCCTATGCGGCGATGATGGCCGATCCGGAGGTCACCTACTGGCTGGGCGGGGGGCAGGACGCCGCCGAGGCCGAAGCGCACATCGCCCGTATGGAAAGCCTGTTCGAGGCCGGCGGGTTCGGCATCTGGGCGCTCGAGCGCAAGGCGGACGGCGCATTCGTCGGCTCAGCCGGCCTGGCGGAGGTGCGCGACGACATCCCGTTCGCGCCCGCCATCGAGGTGGGCTGGCGGGTGGCCCGGCGGGCGTGGGGCCATGGTTTCGCCAGCGAGGCGGCGGCCGCCTCGCTCGCCGACGGCTTCTCACGCCTTGGCCTGAAGGAGATCGTGTCATTCACGGCGGTCTCGAACCGCCGCTCGCGCGCCGTCATGGAGCGCCTGGGGATGATGCGCGACGCCGCCCGCGATTTCGACCACCCCAAGCTGGCGCCGGACCATCCGCTGCGCCCGCATGTGGTCTATGCGATGCGTCGGCCCTAGAGATCACTATGCGAGGGCGGCCGCCTTGGTCCAATCCTCTGGAGTCCGTTTCGCGGCCCCAACGTAACGGCAATCTTCGACCCATCGCGGGACCTAGGGTCGATTCTGGTGCTCCACGATCGAAGTCGCCAGATAGCGCGCCTGTGTTATGTCGGTGCGACTGCAGTCGCTTCGGCCAACGGATTCCGCACGAAGGGTTAAGTCATGGCACGCAACTGGACCTTGCGGGACGCTTTTGCCCACTTCGACGGGGCGAAGGCTGACAATCCTCGTTGGGGCTGGTCTGCAGTAAGTGCTGATGGCGAGACGGTTGTGCTTGCGCTTTGGGAGCACCTGTTCAGGGTGGTTGACGGTCGGCTCGTCCACGGTAACGTTGACCGTACACCCAAACCTGCAAATTGGCACAAACTGCCCGGCAACAAGTCGCGCATCAAACATCTTCGACACGCGATGGACCGATGCGGTGGCCGTTTCCGGGTCGTGCGCGTGCGAGCCGTTGATCCAAAGGCCGAACCTCCCAGCATCGCCGAGCGATGGCCCGACGAGACGCTGGTCATGCGTGTCGACGAGCTGAGTAACAACGGGGAGTTCCGCGCGTCCATCGTTTCCTGAGGAGGATGACCTCGATTCCCCCGCTGAGACCGCTTACAGAGACGACCGCTTCTTGGCCGTCCGATCGGGGCCGTAAGCGACCCCAAGCGGACCTGTGGCGGACGCGCGCCGAAAGCTTGACCCTGAGCGAGCCAACATTGCCCATGTCTCTGGCAGAGCTTCGAACCGTCACTAAGAGCACTGGGTGAGGCGCAACAATGGCGGTTCGCAGCAAGGATTCCGAAGACGTCGCCCGTTTCCTTGGCCGGTTCGCGCAATTGCGCGAATGGATCGACGATAATCCCCTCGGGTTAGTTGAGCTGGCGGAACGCGACGAGAGCGTCAGAGAGCTATGTAAACGGCTCGCTTTCGACGCGTACATCCTGAGGTGGAACGAAAACTCGCGTCCGGAGCGCTTCGCGACGCCCGTCGATCCGTCGTTTACCGCAGCGTGGCGTGACTTCGAGGAGCGCTACACGGAGCCGGTCGAGGATGTGGACTGGCGGGACATCATCGCGGGCATCGCGGGTCTGCCGGATTTTCCGACGCCGGAGCCGCAGCAGGCCCTAGCTGCGGCGGACCTGAGGTGGGAAGTTGCGGATTCCACCGCCGAGGACGCCGCTAGGGCGATAAATGGCGTGTTCGAGTTTGCTAAGTGGGAAGCTGACTCAGGCCGGGATTTTCAAGAAGATACCGTCGAAGACCTCGAGGTGGGACTTCGAGAATGGGCGCGGCTCAGGCACGACTACGGGTTCGACTTGCGCGGCGTCCTAAGGCGACGACACCTGATCCCGTTCGTGCTTGTGCCGCGACAACTGGCCGCCAGCTACGGCAACAGCGACAAAGTCTCCTTGTTGACCAATCTGAGGTCCGCCCACGATGCTTTCGTCTTTGGCGCCCCGCTCGCCGCGCTCGCGATGATGCGGTCGATTTTAGAAGCGGTGCTCCGCGATCATTACGGAGCAGAAGGAACAGACCTGAGCGAGCGCATCTGGCACGCACGCGACCGCCTGCCCAAGCAGGCGAACGTCGCAAGTCTTCACCGACTCCGCCGGCGCGCGAACGCGGTGCTGCACCTAGACGGCGATAAGTTGCCCGTTCTCGACACCATCGGCCTGGAGAAGGAGATTGTGTCGCTGCTGCTGGTACTCCGCGCCTTAATCGAAAGCGCACCAGCCGCTATGACCCGGCGCAGCCAATTGGGCGGCTAACCACCCATGGCGGACGTTCAGAAACTCCATTGTCAGGGGCAACAGCTGAGTGCCCGAAGTCGGGATGGGGTCGAGTGCAGGGGCAGCTTGTCCAGGCACTTGAAGAAACCGTGGCTTTGGTATCTAGTCCGCCCATTGCGGGGCCGCGCCGAAGCTTGTTCGGCCAATTTGGGGGGCCCCGACTGCATCAAGTTGCCGCCTCCCTGGCAGCGTTTTGTCGCCAATACAAAAAGGGCCTGCGGCCTGCGAGCGGCGTTGAGCTGCGACTGCATGGGGCGGTGGCGCAAGCCAACCCTGGGAGGACGCGATGTCGAAGCCACAGTCTGGACCCACGATCAACGTCGACACCGCCGACACCACGGTGACCGGCACAGTGGCCCTGGAAACCATCAACGCCCTGGCGGCCTCCGACACCCTCATTGCCGGCCCCGGCTACGAGTACCTCAACGCCGGGTCATCAAACGACACGCTGGAGGGGGCCATCGGGTCGGTGACCTTCAAGGGACTTTCAGGAAGCACCAACAGCACGCTCATCGCCCTGTCAGACCCAGGCGCCACGCTGTCGGGGGTCGTAATCAATCTCCTTAGCGGAGAAACGGACGCCGGAACGTGGTTCACGGGAAATTTTCCTTATAGTTTCAACTACTATAGCCAACATCAATTTCCTGGCACGGCGGTAGGCATAGAGAACGTAACCATCACCAATGACGGCGAAAACGTAGTTTATGGAAATGGCCAAGGGAGTACTATCATCGTCAATGGAAATGGTGATAACTACCTAGCCAACGCTTCGATGGAAATAGTCAATGGCTCTGGAATAGATTACTATACCGACAACTCTGGGACTAACACTCTCACGGGTGGATCTGGACAGAACTACTACTACGAAAGCCTGGGCTTTGCCGCCACCAAGTTCAAAGCGGCCGTTTATTCCAACAACACGATCACCAACTTCCACACGGGGTCAGACACCCTCGAGTTCCAGATATTCGGGTCCAGCAATGCCGCGCCGACCTCCTGGACGCTGATCACGGTGAATGGTGTCCCGTCGCTGCACGCCGTCCTTGGCTACGGTCTGTTGTCGAGCCTGACTTTGGTTGGGGTCACCGACCCGAGCTTGATCCATATGGTTGGGATAACCGAGACGGGGACTGTCGTGCAGCTTGCCGACGTTGGCCTCGCCTCACACGCAGAGACGGGCGTCACATTGCTCGGCGTTTCGGACGCGCATCCGGCACACACGTTCGCCTGACGACGGGCGAGGTTTCCTCGGCCGAAAGCTGCGCCAACCTCCCGAGCGTTCGACGAGGTCCGCTTTTGCGGCGCGAAACCCGTCCGTTTTCCCCGTGGGGACGTTGGGCAGGTCCGCTTGGAGGACACAGACTGGAGGTCCGCATTCGAGGGCAAGGCCGACGGCGCCTTCCTGGGGTCAGCCGGCCTGGCGCAGGTGCGCGCCGACATCCCGTTCGCGCCCGCGGTCGAGGTGGGCTGGCGGCTGGCGCGGTGGGCCTGGGGCCATGGCTTCGCCAGCGAGGCGGCGGGGGCCGCGTTGGCTGACGGCTTTTCGCGCATTGGTCTCAAAGAGATCGTCTCGTTCACGGCGGTCTCGAACCATCGCTCGCGCGCCGTCATGGAGCCCCTGGGGATGATGCGCGACGCCGTCCGCGACTTCGACCACCCCAAGCTGGCGCCGGACCATCCGCTGCGCCCGCATGTGGTCTATGTGGCGCGAGCCAGCGCTGCCGCCTCGGCGGCGCTCCGCCGGATCGCCTCGCCGTCCGGGGGTCCGGCGGGAACCAGCCAGCTGCCGCCGACACACAGCACCGCCGGCATGGCCAGCCAGTCGCCGGCGCTGGCCAGGGTGATCCCGCCGGTGGGGCAGAAACGCGCCTGGGGGAA
>DASXMK010000393.1:0-1896 GCA_036495705.1 Caulobacteraceae bacterium
GCTTCGGCGAGACCCTGGCCGGGTCAGACCTGCCGCGCCATGGCGCGCGCTCAGCCATCAGCCTTTACGCGCTGTTCGAGAATGCACGCCGCGCGCGCCTGGGACTATCCCGCCCGGACTATGCGCTTGAGATGGGGCGGCTGTTCGCTCCCTTCACGCAAGTCGCGGCGGAAAATCCGCACGCCATGTCACGGGAAGTGATGTCGGCGCAGGATCTGGCCGCCATAGGGCCGTCGAATCGGATGACCTCGGATCCATTTCCGCGGCGCGTCGTGTCCCGCGACCAGACCAATCAGGGGGCGGCCGTCCTCATGACGTCGGTCGCCCGGGCGAGAGAACTTGCGGTTCCGGAACACAAGTTTGTCTATCTCCTGGGCGGTGCGGACGTGCGCGAACGTCCACCCTTGGAGCGAGCTGACCTTTCGGCCAGTCCGGCTGCGGTGATGGCCGTTCGGCAGGCCCTCGATGTCGCCGGGACCGGCCTGGACGGCATTGATTACTTCGACTTCTATAGCTGCTTTCCGATCGCCGTGTTCAATGTGCGCGATGGCCTGAACCTGGCGCCGGACGATCCGCGGCCCCTGACCGTCACCGGCGGACTTCCCTTCTTCGGCGGGGCTGGAAACAACTATTCCATGCACGCCATAGCCGCCATGGCGCGTCGCTTGCGGGCCAGTCGCGGGGCCAAGGGACTGGTGGCCGCCAATGGCGGCTTCCTGTCGAAATATTCGGTTGGCGTCTACAGCTCGGCGCCTGCGCCTTGGCGTGGTTTCGACAGTTCGGCGCCCCAGGCCGAGATCGATTCGTGGCCGGCGCCAAACACTTCGCCGGGCGCGGGCGCTGGCGTGGTCGAGACCTATACGATCGACTATTCCGGCCCCCAACCCGTGGGTGTGATCGTCGGCCGACTGGACGGGAATGGCGACCGGTTCGTAGCCCGAACTCCCCCGGGCGATGACGTGATCGTCCGCCAGATGGGGACCGAAGAGCCGCTTGGCGGGCGGGTCGTGGTGACGCTCAACGCCGAGGGTCGTTCGTTCATTGAGGACTTTCAGCCGGGACGTCAGTCATGAATTCGCAGATCTGCCAGATGCTGGGTGTGGAATTTCCTTTGCTGGCGTTCTCGCATTGCCGGGACGTCGTAGCTGCGGTCAGTCGCGCCGGCGGCTTTGGGGTTTTAGGGGCGACGGCTCACTCTCCGGAGTCGCTTCGCCAGGAGTTGAAATGGATCGTCGACCATGCCGACGGCAAGCCGTTCGGGGTGGATGTCCTGATCCCCGAGAACCTGGCGACCGCCGGCGAGAAGGACGTCACTTACAACCGCCTCAAATCGCGAGTGCCGGGGCCGCATAAAGCCTTCGCCCAGGAACTGATGGCCAAGGCGGGCGTGACCGTGATCGAACCGGAAGTGTCAGACGATCGACCGCAACCGTTCGATCCCGACCGGGCTCTGGAACTGCTTGAGGTCTCCTTTGAGTTCCCGATCGGCCTGATCGCCAATGCGCTCGGCGTGCCGCCGCGATCGATGATCGAGATGGGCCACCGACATGGTGTCCCAGTAGCGGCCCTGGTCGGGGCCAAGGAACACGCTATCCGGCAGGTCAGCGCCGGCGTGGACATCATCGTCGCCCAGGGTGGTGAAGCGGGAGGTCACTGCGGTGAGGTCTCGACGCTGGTCCTGATCCCCGAGGTGATAAAGGCCATCCGCCCGATCCGCGACGTGCCTGTGCTGGCTGCGGGCGGGATCATGAACGGCGCCCAGATGGCGGCCTGCATGGCCATGGGCGCAGCCGGCGCCTGGACGGGCTCGGTTTGGCTGGCCACCATCGAATCCGAAACCAGCGAGATCTTCCGCGAGAAGATGATCGAGGCCAGCTCGCGAGATGCGGTGCGCAC
>DASXMK010000394.1:0-4152 GCA_036495705.1 Caulobacteraceae bacterium
GTTGACGCTCATCACCCCGGCCGCGCCGAAGCCCTGCAGGGTGCGGGCCAGGGTGAGCTCGGCCAGGTTGTGAGAAAGCGCGCAGGCCAGGGAGGCCAGGGTGAACAGGCTCAGGCCGGCCAGATAGACGCGCCGAAAGCCGATGATCTCGCCCAGCGAGGCGAGCGGCAGGAGGCTGATCACAATCGCCAGCTGATAGGCGTTGACGATCCAGATCGACTCCGCCGGGGCGGCCCCGAACTCCCGGGCGATGACCGGCAGGGCGACATTGGCGATAGAGCTGTCCAGGACCGTCATGGCGATCGCCAGGCCCACCGAGGCGATCGCCCAGGTGCGCTGCGGCAGGTCCAGCCCGTCGATCTCGCTCATCGCGCGCCTATCCTTTGTGCAGCCGCGCCTCACTGAGCGCGCATTGAGCGACCGACCGGTCGGAATTGCCCGTTCACGCGGTCGTTCCCGCGCCGTCCGCGAAAAGTCTGCTATAGGCGCCGCAAACGCCAGCCGGGAGGAAATTCAGCTGTCGACCCTGACGCCCACCGGCCTCGCCCTGCGCGGCCCGCGCAGTCTGCTTCGGCAGATTCGCGAAGCCATGGCTGGCGAGGGTCCCGCCAGGCCAAGCTCGGAATGGTGGTGCGCACCATCGCTTTGTCGATGGTGGCGGAGGTGTGCTCGATCTATCTGCGCCGCGCGTCCGGCGAGATGGAGCTGTTCGCCACCGAGGGCCTGGACCCCGGCGCGGTGCACGTCACCCGCCTGAAGACCGGCGAGGGGCTGGTGGGCGAAATCATGCGCCTGGGCCGCCCACTCAACCTGTCGGACGCCCCCAGCCATCCGGCCTTCTCCTATCGTCCGGAAACCGGCGAGGACCCGTTCCACGCCTTCCTGGGCGTGCCGCTGCTGCGCGGCGGGCGGGCCATTGGCGTGCTGGTGGTGCAGAACCGCACCAGCCGCATCTACGCCGAGGACGATGTCGAGGACTTGCAGATCATCGCCATGGTGCTGGCCGAGACCGTGGCCGCCGGCGACCTGCTCTCACGCGACGAACTCAAGGACGTGGAGATCGCGCCGCGCCGGCCCGAAAGGCTCAAGGGCGCCCGCCTGGCCGATGGCTTGGCTTTCGGGGTCGCGGTGCTGCACGAGGCGCCCATGGCCCCGGGGCGGCTATTATCGGACGACACCGGCGCCGAGGAGGCGCGCCTGGCCGGGGCGATCGCCAGCCTGCAGACCCAGATCGACGCCATGCTCGAGGGCCACGAAGGCATCCTCGGGGCCTCCTACGACGTGCTCGAAACTTATCGCATGCTGGCCCACAGCCGCAGCTGGAACCACTCGCTGCAGGATGCAGTGCATTCCGGCCTGACCGCCGAGGCGGCGGTGGAGCGGGTGCGCTCCGAGCATCGCGCCGGTCTCGGCCAGGCCCGCGATCCCTATCTTCGCGAGCGGGTGCACGACCTCGAGGATCTGAACGACCGGCTGTTGCGCCATCTGGCCGGGGAAGCCGGCCAGGCCCGGGAGCTGCCAGACAACGCCATCCTGATCGCCCGCAACCTCGGGCCCGCCGACTTGCTGGAATACGACCGCGCCAAGCTGCGTGGTCTGCTGCTGGAGGAGGGCTCGCCGGCCAGCCACGCGGCCATCGTCGCCCGGGCGCTGGACGTGCCGTGCGTCGGCCGCATCGGCGGTCTACGCGACAGAGTCAGCGAAGGCGATGCTGTGATCGTCGACGCCGAGACCGGCGAGGCCTACCTCCGGCCGCGGCCCGACGTCATCAAGGCCATCCGCGCCCGCATGGGCGTGCGGGCCGAGCGCCGAGCCGAGTTCGCCCGCCTTCGCGATACCCCCGGCTTCACCCGCGACGGGGTCAAGATCGAGCTGTTGATGAACGCCGGCCTGGCCGTGGACCTCGACTTCCTGGCCGAAGCCGGGGCCGAGGGCATCGGCCTGTTCCGCACCGAATTCCAGTTCATGGTCTCCGAGGACCTGCCGCGCTTCAACGCCCAGGCCGACCTCTACGCCAAAGTGCTCGACGCTGCTGGCGATCGGCCGGTTACTTTCCGCACCCTGGACCTCGGCGGCGATAAGGTGCTGCCGTATCTGCAGGCCGAGCGCGAGGATAATCCGGCCCTGGGCTGGCGGGCCATCCGCATGGGCCTTGACCGCCCGGCCCTGTTGCGCATGCAGCTCCGGGCCCTGATCGCCGCCACCGCCGGCCGCCCGCTACGGGTGATGTTCCCACTGGTGGCCAGCGTCGAGGAGTTCCGCGCCGCCAGGGCCCTGGTGGATCACGAGGCGGCCTGGGCCGAGCGGCGCGGCCGACCCCGCCCCTCGCGGCTCAGCGTCGGAGCGATGATCGAGGCTCCGTCCCTGCTCTGGCACCTGGACGCCCTTCTGCCCCTGACCGATTTCGTCTCGGTCGGCACCAACGATCTCATGCAGTATCTGTTCGCCGCCGACCGCGGCAACCCGCGGATGGCCGAGCGCTATGACCCGCTCTCGCCGCCGTCCTTGAGGGCGCTCAAGACCATCCAGGACGCCTGCGCCAAGACCGGGACGCCAGTGTCGGTGTGCGGCGAGATGGCTGGACGGCCGATGGAGGCTTTCGCCCTGGTCGGCCTCGGCTTTGAGCGCCTGAGCATGCCGCCCGCCGGCATCGGCCCGGTCAAGCAGATGGTGCTGACCTGCGATCGCGGCGCGGCCATGCGCGGCGTGGAGAGCCTGCTGACCAGTTCGGCCGGGTCGGTGCGGGCCGAGATCGAGGCCCTGGCCCGCAAGCTGCAGGTCGAGGTTTGAGCCGCGCTCTTGCGCCGCATTGATACCATCGCATGGCTCTGTTAGCACCGCTGGGTCGGGGATCTGTAAGTTGAGTGCTTTTCCGCCTTCCGCTGACGCGCGCGCCGGACGCGGCGGGCCGCGCGATGACTTAGCCGCGCTACGCCCGACCAAGCCTATCCTGGCCACCGATGTGGACCTCGGCCAGGCCCTGCGCCAGGCGCGCGAAAGCCTGGATCTTGGCCAGGAAGACATCGCCCAGGCGACCCATGTCCGCGCCCAGTTCATCGACGCCCTCGAGCGGCTGGATCTGGCCGCTTTGCCAGCCGGGCCGTTTGCTGCCGGCTATGCGCGCGCCTACGCCCGAGCCCTGGGTCTCGACCCGGATTCGGTGGTGGCGCGCCTGCGCCATGAAGCCCCGTCGGAGGAGGCCCGCCTGCGCGAGCCGCTGGGCGGGGAATTCCGGTCACGCGCCCGTTTCCGGGGCCTGATCGCAACGGCGCGGGGGGTGGTCGCCGCCCTGGCGGCGTGGACTTTCGCCGTTCGGGTCAAAGCTCCGGGCGCCCGTGTTCAAGCTGCCGACGCGCCCGCTCCGGTGGTCGCCCAGCCGGCGGCCGGCCCGACGGTGCTGGGCGCGCCCCTGCCGGCGCCCCCCGAGGCCTCGACCCCGCCCCCCTACGAAACCCCCGGCCTGGCCGAGGCCACCGCCGCCAAAGGCCCTGACGCCGGCGCCGCGGCTGCCGCCCGCATCGCCGAGGAAGCCGCTCAGGCTCATCCGCCCGAACCGGTCGCACCCGGCGCGCCCTTCGTCGCTCACGGGGCCGTCTATGGGGTCTCGCACGGCGGAGCCGGTGTAGTCCTGCAGGCGATCCGGCCGATGTCGCTGGTGGTGCGCGGCGCCGGCGGGACGGTTTATTTCGCCCGCCAGCTGCGGGCGGGTGACGCCTGGCGGGCGCCGGACCTGGCGGGCCTGACCATCGATGTCGACGTCCCGGCGGCTGTCGAGGTTTATGCTGGCGGCCGGGCCAGCGGCCTGCTCACGGCGCCCCAGACGCCCCTGGCCGCGCTGGTCGCGCCGAAGCCGGCGTTTGCCGCCACCGCTCAGTAAGGCTTGGGCTGGAGCCCGATCGCCTCTATCTTAGGTGGGTCATGACAGGCCAAGATCACACACTGGTGCGCCCGTGGCGCCATATCGAGCGGCGCAAATCACGCCAGATCCATGTCGGGACGGTGCCGATCGGGGGCGATTCGCCCATCGCCGTGCAGTCGATGACCAACACCATCACCGGCGACGCCGCGGCCACCATCGCCCAGGTGCGTCAGCTGGAGGAAGCCGGCGCCGACATCGTCCGCGTCTCCTGTCCCGACGAGGAGGCGACGGCG
>DASXMK010000395.1:0-3189 GCA_036495705.1 Caulobacteraceae bacterium
GTGCCGTCGGCCAGCGCCGTGTCGACCAGTTGTTTCATCAGCGGCGTCATCTTGATCATGCGGTCCCACCCGTTTGTCCGGCGGACGCATGATCACATTCGCGCGCCGCCTTAGGCAATCGGGTCGGATGCCCTCCCCTTCATCTGTCATAACGGCCCGCGAAACACGAAGAATGCGCCGGCAGCGATCAGCGCGAAGCCCACGGCGTGGTTCAGGGTGATCGCCTCCTTCAGATAGATCACCGAGAAGCCCGCGAACACCACAAGCGTGATCACCTCCTGCATGGTCTTGAGCTGCGCGGTCGTATAGACCGCGTTGCCCCAGCGGTTGGCCGGCACCGCCAGGCAGTATTCGAACAGGGCGATCCCCCAGCTGGCCACGATCACCAGCCACAGCGGCCGGTCCTTGAACTTCAGATGGCCGTACCAGGCGAACGTCATGAAGACGTTCGAGCATACCAAAAGGGCGACAGGGACGAGGCGGGCGATAAGCATCGCCCGAGCCAAAGCCAATTTGGACCTAAGCCGTCAAGGCCGGTGAGCCGTTCCTGCCTCCCGGCCCTCCCCCCTGAGGGCGGAGAGAACGCCAGCGCCTCTCCTCCCCCTTGGGGGGGGGGCTGCGATCAGGAGACCGCCATGCCCACGTGCCGGACGGTCATCAAGGACGCCTTGCGGGCGCTGAAGGTCATCGGCTCGGGCGACATGGCCCATGTCGACCAGCTGAACGCAGGTCTCTCGGCCTTGCAGAACCTGGTGGTCGAATTCCACGAGGCGCGCGGTCCCCTGGTCGACGTCGATGTGACCGCCGACTACGTGGCCAACGAGAACCAGCGGGTGCGGGTGCAAGCCGGCGACACGGTCGACATCACCCTGCCCAACTCGATCCCGGTGTGGGGCGCGTTCGATCCTTACGACTATGGGTTCACGGGCACGCCGTCGTGGCTGGCCTCGGGATCGACCGGCGAGGCCGACGGCTTCTCCTTCCGGGCGCCCACCGACTGGGCGCGCATCGAGGTCGTGGGCACGACGCAGGGGTTGTGGTTCTACCGCGCCGACATCAACAGCTGGATGAGCGCCTACGCCCTCACCCTGGACACCGAAATCCCGCTGAACGCCCGCTACGCCGGGCCCCTGGGGGCGTTGCTGGCCGAGCGGCTGATCGAGGAGCTGAGCCTGAACGAGCCCAGCCCTGGTTTCGCCCGCCGGGCGGTGATGGCGCGGGCGGCGCTGTTCCTGCGCACCGGATCGCGGCGCCGGCCGGTGCGCGCGGAGTACCTTTAAGTAAGGTTTTCCACAGATGACACAGATGAACACAGATGAAGAAAAGCCTGCGAAGCAGGCCTTGAGTGTTTCGATGACGCCCGCGGCGCGGGCAGGCAGAAGCGCCGGCGCTCATCTGCGTAAATCTGTGTCATCTGTGGATCGTCTTTCTGTGGATCACACCTGACATGCCGCTCGACACCACCGACGTCACCCTGCTGACGGCCCTGCCGACGGTGACGCCGGCGAGCGCCCAGGACGGCGACCTGGTGCCGATCTTCCGCGCCGGCCAGGCGACGCCGCTGCAGCAGGCGACGCTCAGCCTGCAGCCGCTGCGGGCTCCGACCCTGATCATCGACGGCGGCGGCGCGGTCATCGCCACCGGCGTCGCCGGCGCGCTCTACGTGCCGTTCGATTGCGCCATCACCGGCGTCGTGCTGCTGGCCCCCAAGGAAAGCGGTTCGGTGGTGGTCGACATCTGGAAGACGCCGATCGGCAGCTTCCCCGCCTCCTCGGGCGATTCGATCTGCGCCAGCGATCTGCCGACGCTCTCCTCGGGCCAATCGTACGAAGACACCACCCTGGCCGGCTGGACCGTCGATATCGACGCCGGCGACACCCTGACCTTCAACGTCGACAGCGTGACCACGCTCACCAAGCTGACCGTGGTGCTGACGGTGGACACCTCGACCTAGTGGCTAGGACCTAGGATGGTGTGGGACACCCTCGACACCCAGCCGTATTTCGCCAACCTGCGGACCATCAGCGGCGGCGGGCTGACCGTCACCGGCATCTCCCCGGCCCTGAACGGCGTATGGAACGCCCAGACCCAGGCTCTGGCCGCGCCGTTCGAGAGCAAGTCGTCCGGCGACTGGTGCGTCGAGATCCGCTGCGTGAAGAGCGGCGGCTACGACGCCTTCGGGGTGGTCGGCAGCGCGGGCATCAAAAGCTTCATCGGAAACGTCGGCGGGGCCGGGCGCTTTGGCCAGTTCGGCATCGGCTACAAGCAAGACGGGGACATCAATCACGACCGCTTCTATCTGATCGGCGAATATCCGATCCGCACCTGGGGCCGCTGGGGCGACGGCGATTTTCTCTATATCGCCATGCGGCTGAGCCTGGGGCTGTTCTGGTTCCGGATCAACGGCGGCCCGTGGCTGGGCCTGACCGACACCGGCGACCCGGCGGCCGGGACCGGCGGCGTCCCGCTGTCGGACTATCCGCTCTTCGGCAATGGCGAGTACCGGCCGGCGCTGTCGTTCATCGACGGGTCGATCTACACGTTCAACCTGGGTCAGGCTCCGTTTGCGTTTCCGGGCCCGGCCGGTCTCACGCCGGGGTGGACCAACACCAACCGCCCGCAATTCGGCTCGTGGCTGACGGGCGGGGGCGGGGGCTATACGTTTGCCCCCGAACTCTGCGTTTCCCCCTATGTCTGCCCGTTCGATGGTGTCATCAACGAGCTCCAGAGCGAAGGAAACTCAGGCGCGACCACCGTCGCGCTTGGCGTCGTCTATGACAGCGACGGGGCCGGTGGCGGCCCGCTGACCCGGCTGGCCAAAAGCACCGCCGGAGTCCTGCCGGGCGCCGCGCCGGGGTATGTGCGCTACCCGCTCGATAGCCCGCTCGCCGTCGTCAGAGGCCACACCTATCACCTCGGCGCTTTCGTCAATCCCAGCCTCTACGGGGACATCTCCATTTGCGGCGGTAGCTCGCTGAACGGCCTGTGGATCGACGACACGGCCGTGTGGCCGACGCCCAACGCCAACTTCGTCCAGTCCCGCCAGACCACCGCTCACATTCCGATGGTGGCGCTGGGGAGTTTCAGCGGCGGCGGCGGCGGGACCGGCTTCGTGCAGGGGCAGATCATCTGATGGCAAGGTTTATCCACAGATGACACAGATTTACGCAGATGAGCGCCGGCGCTTCT